>CALEHZ010000334.1 GCA_937875715.1 uncultured Campylobacter sp.
GTTTATTACAGCTACGCAGTGTTCGTAGTGAGCTGTGTTTAAACCATCTTTTGAGCGAACTGTCCATTTGTCTTTATCTACTTCTGGCGTGCCGTCTTTTTGGCAAATCATAGGCTCTATACAAAAGACCATTCCATTGCGGATTTTTGGTCCTGCTTTTGGATTTGGTCCTTCTAAATAATTTGGAATTTCAGGCTCTTCGTGAGCGCTGCGGCCTATGCCATGTCCACAAAAGCCAAGCAAAGGCACATAGCCACGCTCTTTTATAAAATTTTCAAGTATAAAGCAAAGCTCTTTAAAATGCATTCCAGCCTTGATGTTTTTGATTGCGTAATATAAAGCATCTTTACTACAAGCGATTAAATCTTCGTTTTCTTTGCTGATTTTGCCCACGCCAAAGGTGCGTGCGCTATCGCCAAAATATCCATTGATTTTTGAGCCTATATCGATAGTTACGATATCGCCTTCTTTTAGTTTATAAGAGTTTGGAATTCCGTGAATTACTACTTCATTTACGCTTATGCAAGCTGCGTTTGGAAAGCCATAAAGCCCTTTAAAAGCAGGCTTTGCGCCTTGTTCTATTATGCTTTTTTCACAAAAAGCATCAAGTTCAAGTAGGCTTACACCTGGTTTTATGAGCTTTTCTACGCCATCAAGGGTGGTAGCAACAATGTGATTTGCTACTCTCATACCCTCGATGTCTTTTGGGGTTTTAATGCTAATTGCCATTACAAGCCCACCGCACTTAGTGTTTGATATTTGTTCATATATACTTGTGCTTCTATTCTGCGCATAGTATCAAGGGCTACTGAAACTACGATTAGCACGCTTGTTCCGCCAAAATAAAACGGCACGCCCATGAATTTTACTAGCACCCACGGCAAAGTAGAAATAAGACCCAAATAAATCGCGCCACTAAATGTAAGGCGGCTAGCAAGCTCGTTTAGATATCCAGCTGTGCTCTCACCTGGGCGAACACCTGGGATAAAGCCACCTTGGCGTTTTAGATTTTCGCTGATATCCTTTGCGTTAAATACAATTGAAGCATAAAAATACGCAAAGAAAATCACAAATAAAAATGTAAGAAAATTGAATACATAAGAGTTTGGATTTAGAAAATCATTGATTTTTTGTATATATTCGTTTGTGCTAGCTTGTAAAATCGTGCTTGGAAACATCAAAATCGCAGAGGCAAAAATCGGCGGAATAACTCCACTAAGATTTACTTTTACTGGAATGTAATTCATTATTCTTTTATTTTGATTTTCCATCACGGTTTTGCGTGAGTATGAAATAGGCACTCTACGCTCGCCAAGTTCTACGAAAATTACTATTCCAACGGTTACTAAAATAACAACCAAAATAGCCAAAACTACCAAGAAATTCATCTCGCCTGTATTTACTAGATCAATTGTGCCAGAAATCGCAGCTGGAATTCCACTTACGATACCAGCAAAGATGATTAGCGAAATACCATTGCCTATGCCTCTTTGCGTGATTTGCTCGCCTATCCACATAAGCAGCATAGTGCCTGTTAGCATAGAAGCGCACGAAATAGCGATAAATAGATTGATATCTATCATTATAGCTTGTTCGCCACCACGCCCTGTAAGGCTTTGAAGACCGATACTAACGCCGATTGCTTGAACGATAGTGATAAAAATCGTAGCATAGCGGATAATTTGCATATACTTTTGCATACCATCACGTTCTTTTTTCATTTTGCCAAGGTTTGGAAATGTAGCCGCTAAAAGCTCCATGATAATAGAAGCCGTGATATAAGGCATAATGCCAAGGCTAATAATGCTTAGGCGCTCAGCGGCATTACCGCTGAACATATTAAATAAGCCCAAAGCATTATTAGCATTGCTGGTGAAAAACTCTTTAATAACCTCAGTATTTACACCAGGGACTGGTACATACGCTAGAATTCTATATATAAACAAAAATCCAAGAGTGATAAGAATTTTGTTTGTAAGCGTTTTATTCATTATTTATTTCCGCTAGTGATTACTTTATCATCTTTGATTTTGCTAGCAAGGTCTTTTGCGCCTGCGCCAATTAGCTTGATTTTACTTACGCTATTTGCTACTTTATGAACGCTTTGAATGCTCTCAAATGTAATCTCTTTTAGCTCTTTTACAGCTGTGATTTTCTCTACATTGATTACATAAGGTTTAGTAAAACGAGAGTAAAAGCCTACTTTTGGCAAGCGGCGTTGAAGTGGTTGTTGCCCACCTTCAAATCCACGCTTAGCATGTGAGCCAGTTCTTGCTGTTTGACCTTTGCCACCACGAGTAGCAGTTTTTCCCATACCGCTTCCGCAGCCTCTACCAATTCTTTTAGTTTTATGAGTAGAGCCTGCTGCTTTTTGTAAATTTTCTAGTCCCATATTTTAGCCTTTTAACATACTTAGAGCTTTAATTGTAGCACGAACTACATTAGCTGAGTTATTTGAGCCAAGTGATTTTGTAAGAATATCACGAATTCCTACAAGCTCAACAACCGGACGAGCTGAACCACCAGCGATAACGCCTGTACCTTCACTAGCTGGTTTTAGCAAGATTTTACTTGAATTATATTTTACTTCCACATCGTGAGGAATTGTGCTGCCTTTTAGCTTTACTTCAACGATGTTTTTAAATGCATCATCGACTGCTTTTCTCATCGCATCTGGAACTTCTTTTGCCTTGCCATAGCCAAAGCCAACTAGACCTTTTTTATTACCAACTACAACAAGCGCTGTAAATCTAAATCTGCGTCCGCCTTTTACAACCTTTGTAACACGGCCGATATCAACTATTACTTCTTCGAATTCTTCTCTATTGTATTTTGTCATTTTCTAGTCCTTATAGTTTTATGCCGTTTGCTTTTAGAGCTTCGCCAAAGCTTGCTATTACGCCGTGATACAAATATCCATTGCGATCAAATACAGCATTTTCTATTTTTGCTGCTTTCATTTTAGCAGCCAAATCTTTTGCCAAAGCCTCGCCACCTGCTTTATTTGCTTTTAAGCCAAGTTTTCCACCATTGCTAGCACAAAGTGTTACGCCTTTTGTATCGTCGATTACTTGTGCATAAAGTGTGCGATTTGATTTGAAAATGCTTACTCTTGGGCAATCACCGTAGCCTGAGATTTTCGCTCTTACTCTTTTTTTGCGTTTAATGCGAAGTGCAATTTTGCGTTTTAATACATTTGCTACCATGATTTACCCTTATTTCTTAGATGTTTTGCCGGCTTTGCGGACAATGTGTTCTTCTGCGTATTTCACACCTTTGCCTTTATATGGCTCTGGTGGGCGATATCCGCGGATTTGCGCTGCTACTTGACCGATGATTTGTTTGTCGCTACTTTTTAGGATAATTTGGTTTTTATCCACGCTAGCTTCTACTTCTGCTGGCAGCTCGTGATTGATAGGGTGAGAAAAGCCCAAATTCAGCTCTACAACCTTGCCTTTTACAGCTGCTTTGTAGCCAACCCCATTGATTTCAAGCACACGAGTAAAGCCATCTGTGATGCCAACAACGATATTGTTAGCAAGCGCTCTGTATGTGCCCCAGTAAGCTCTACTTTGACGATCGTCGCCTTTTGGGCTAAATACGATTTTGCCGTCTTCAATGCTTATGTTTACATTGTTTTTAGTGTCTAGTTCTTTTTTAACATTTCCTTTTTTAAATGTTAAAACTGCGCCACTAACACTGACATCTACGCCACTTGGAATGGCGATAGGTTTTTTGCCAATTCTTGACATTGTAATCCTTTTTACTTGTCTAAGACGCTTCTACGATATTAACGAATGTTTCGTCAAATGCCGTAAAAAGTGAATTATTGAATGCTTTTAAGCAAAACCTGAAAAAATGAGCCTGTAATTTTACCTTTTTAAAATTTAAATAAGCTTAAAAAACATTGAATTTTATAAAATTTTTAGCTGAATTGTATAAAATTTAAAAAATTCAGCCGCAGTGTTGTAAATTCATAAAATTCATAAAATTCATAAAATTCAAAAAATTCAAAAAATTCAAAGCAGTGAATTTTATAAAATTCAGAAAATTCAGAAAATTCAAAGCAGCAAAAAGGCAAAATTTCGCAATTTTTTTTAGGACTTACAATGATAAACGAAGAAATCAAAAACACTTATGAAAGCGTTAAATACAAAAGTTATTCTTATGTGCAATCAAGCATTGATAGGCTTTGTGCTACTGCGCGTGTTTATGGGCTAGAAGCTGCGCTGCCTGATAATGCTAAGGTGCTAGAAATCGGCTGTGCGAGTGGTGGCAATATCATAGCTCAAGCGATAAACTATCCAAATACTGAATTTATCGGCATCGACCTTTCGTCTGCGCAAATAAAAATGGGTGTAGATGCGATAAAAAAATTAAAATTACAAAATATAAAATTATTTGATATGGATGTTTGCGATGCTTGCGAGAAGCTAAAAGGACAAGAGTTTGATTATATCATTTGTCATGGCGTTTTTAGCTGGGTGCCTGATTTTGTCAAAAAAGCCATTTTAGAAATTGGCGCAAATCTGCTTAGCGAGCGTGGCGTAATGATGATAAGCTACAATGTCTATCCTGGCTGGAAATACAAAGAGCCAGTGCGTGATTTTATGCGCTTTGCTAGTAGAAATATTGATTACAATAAAGAAAGTAAAATCAAGCTAGATATGGCATTAGCAGCACTGAGCTTTGAAAAAGCAGTTTATAGAACAGCGCCAATTCATGATGGAATTAGCAAAAGCACAAGAGAGCTTAAAGCTTTGTTAGCAAACGAAGTAGAAAGACTAAAAGAAAATCCATCTTATTTGATGCACGAATATTTAGAGCTTTGCAATGCGCCTAGTTATTTGTGCGATTTTGTGGCTGATGCTAGTGATATGGGCTTGGCTTATATCGAAGATGTGGTGATGCACTTTGATATAAGCGAGCTAAGAAATTCTACTATAAAAGAGTTTGCAAATACTTACTTTGATGAAAGAATCGCCAAAGATCAAATGTTTGACTTTTTGTATTCTACGCAGTTTCGTCATTCGATGCTGACTAAAAAGGCAAACGAAAAAGATTTAGTTTTTGATTTTGAAAAAATTGATGAGAATTTAGGCGATCTTTTTGTGGGTTTAAATGAAAAATCTGAAGTGCTAAAAGAGCGCACAAAAGGCTTAGCAATGGAAAAATTAGCAAACGCTCTTGTGGATAATTTTCCAAATACAATAAGCACAAAAGAGCTTAAAAAGCTAGTTTCATCAGGCAGTCTCTCTGAGCATTTATTTGATATAAACTCTGCTTTAAACAATGGCTTATATTTTAGTCTAAAAGAGCTAAAAGCCCTACCTTATATAAAGGGCAAAACTGCCATAAAAAGGGCTTATAAAGATTATTTGAATTTTTTATTTGAAGAAAAAAGCGAGATTTTTGGCATTTCAAATCCTGTGAATAAAACTATAAATTTAAATTCCTTTGATTCATTTATCCTTAGTTCATTTGATGGCAAAAAGAGCAAGGATGATGTGATAAAATCGCTGCTTGAGTATTGTCAAAAAAATAAAATGGTTTTAAATATCATCAAAGATGGTAAAAAAATCTCTCTTAAAAATTCAAAAGAGCAAGAAAATTATCTTAAAGAAACGCTTGAAAAAATCATAAATGAGCTTGAAAATAACTTTATGTTTGAAGAAATTTAAATGAATTTTGGCAAAATTGATTATTTAAACCTGCTGCCTTTTCATGTATTTTTAAAGCGTGCTAAGCTCTCAAATGCACAAAAAAAAGGCATTGAGGCAAAAAAGGGCGTGCCAAGCAAACTTTGCGATGATTTAAAAGCTAGGCGAATTGATGCGGCTGTGATTTCAAGTATTGAGGCTAGAAAATTCAAGCGACTAAACATGGGAATTTGTGCTAAAAATGAAGTCATTTCAGTGCTTGTGCGAAAAAACAGCGCAAGAAAGCTAGATGCTGAAAGTCGCAGTTCAAATATGCTCTCAAAAATTCTTGGTTTAAACGGCGAGGTTATAATCGGTGATAAGGCGCTAAAAGCGTATTTAAACGAAGGTAAGGCTGAATTTTTTGACCTTGGGCAGCAGTGGAAGCAAAGAACAAATTTGCCCTTTGCCTTTGGGCAATTTGCTTGTGTGAAAAATGAAAAAGTCTATAAAAAAATTATAAAACTTTTCTTAAAGCAAAAAATTCACATACCAAGATATATTTTAAACTCTTACGCAAAAAGTAGAAATATCCCAGCAGATAAGATTTTATGGTATTTAAATTATATTCATTATAAAATTTCCCCAAAAGAGCAAAAAGCTTTGAAAATATTCATAAGCAAAGCTAGAGCTTTACATTTTAAGGCTTAAGTTTATAAAATTCATAAAATTCAGCAGTGAATTTTATAAAATTCAGTTTTCTAAATACTCGCAAACTGCGTCAATTTGACTAGCAAAATCATCGCCAAATTTATACTCAAAAAAGCCAGAGCCTATGGTAAAAAACTGCGGATTTAGCTTTTTAATCTCATCAAGGCGTGTGTAGCTATCGATGCTTCCGGCGATTACTAGTGGCAAATCCAGGCTTTTTAGCATTTTTTGTGCTAACAAAAAAGGATCGCCGTCTTCATAGCGATAAGCAAGCAAATCAATGCCCCAAACGCCAATTTTAGCGCATTCTTGCGCTTCTTTGATGATCTCATCTATACTGCCAGATAGCAGCGAAGGCAGACCGCTCACACGCCCAACAAAAGGCAAATATTTGATATTTTCTTGCTTACAAAATTCTAAAATACTTGGATAAAAGCAAGTGCCCAAAAGCATCTTACAGCCAGAGTTTGCTGCGATTTTAGCAGCTTTTAATCCGCTTTGTTCATCATATGAGACTACTTCTAAAACAGCGGTTTTGCCAGCATTTTGAATAGCGCCAAAAAGCTTTTTCATTTTAGATGGTTCAAGCCCACCATCTTTTATGCCCCAAAACTCTGCCTTGCTATCCTTACAACGCTCAAAAATTTCACAAGCATTAGCTGCGGTGCGGTCGTTTTGAGTAAGCATTACAATGAGTTTAGGCACACTTTTTCCTTTGAATTTTCTAGTCTTTTTTGCTCATGCGCTTTCGCACATTTGGATCAAGATATCTTTTTCTTACACGAATATTAGCAGGCGTAACCTCCACAAGCTCGTCTTCTTCAATCCACTCCAAAGCTCGCTCTAATGTATTTTTGCGTGGTGGAACTAGCTTTATAGCATCATCTGAGCCGCTAGCACGAACATTTGTTAAGTTTTTGCCTTTAATAGGATTTACTTCAAGGTCGTTTGGACGGCTGTGTTCGCCTATTATCATGCCCACATATACTTTATCTTGCGGAGAGCAAAATAGCACGCCACGATCTTGTAAATTCCAAAGCGAATAAGCAAGCGCAACGCCATTTTCCATACTAACAAGAGCTCCATTACTGCGGCGAATCTCAGCCCCACTCAATGGACGAAACTCCAAAAAGCTGTGATTCATCACGCCTTCGCCTTTTGTATCAGTTAAAAACTGCGAACGAAAGCCAATTAGCCCACGTGCTGGGATCTCAAACTCAATTCTAGTTTGTCCATCGCCTGTTGGATTCATCGCTTTCATCTCAGCTTTGCGCTTGCCAAGCTTTTCAATCACAGTGCCAGTACAATCATCAGGCGCATCAATCACAAGTAGTTCATAAGGTTCGCATTTTACACCATCAATTTCTTTTACAATAACCTCAGGTCGCCCAAGACAAAACTCAAAGCCCTCTCTGCGCATATTTTCAGCCAAAATCGTAATTTGTAGCTCGCCACGACCGCTTACTTTATACTTACCTTCGCCCACATTTTCATACTTCATCGCAATATTTGTTTTCATCTCAGACTCTAGGCGCTCAGCGATTTTATTACTAGTTACAAACTTGCCTTCTGTTCCAGCCAAAGGCCCATCATTTACCGCAAAAACCACGCTTAAAGTAGGCTCTTCTATATGAAGTGGATCAAGAGGGGCAGGATTGTTTGGATCAACTACGCTATCGCCTACATCAAGACTTTCAAATCCGGCAATAGCTACAATATCACCAGTTCCAGCCTCGCTTATTTCAGTTCGCTCTAAGCCCATAAAGCCGATTAGCTTACTAATTCTGCCTGTGGTTTTGGTGCCATCAGCTTTTGCTAGCATTACATTAGCATTTTTAGCGATTTTACCATTAAAAATTCTAGCAATACCGATTTTGCCGACATAATTGTCATAATCTAGTGTGAAAACTTGAAGTTGAAGCGGATTAGCATCATCGCCACTTGGTGCTGGGACATGCGAAATAATCGTCTCAAAAAGTGGAATCATATTTTCATTAGCATCTTCAAGGGCTAGTTTTGCATAGCCACTTTTTGCAGCTGCGTAAACTACTGGAAACTCAAGCTGTTCGTCATTTGCGCCAAGTGCTACAAAAAGGTCAAATATTTCATTTACCACTCTATCTGGGTCGCCTGCAGGCTTGTCAATTTTATTTACCACGACAATCGGGCGAAGTCCAAGACTTAGTGCTTTTTTAACCACGAATTTAGTCTGCGGCATTACGCCTTCTTGCGCATCAACCAAAAGCAAAACGCCATCAACCATTTTTAGCACGCGCTCAACTTCGCCGCCAAAATCAGCGTGTCCTGGGGTGTCAATAATATTTATTTTAATGACAATTCAACTAACAAAGAACTTCCGTTAATAATCACAATATCAATGTTTTTAAATCAAAAGAAAATTGAAGAACTTAAATCTAAACATGTTGTTCATTTTTTTATACGACCAATAAATGTTAATCTTGTACAGCACGACCTTTCATTGCTATTTTTTAAATATCGAAATGTTTTACCAACTCAATCCGCAATACGAATCGAAACTCAAGAAGAAGAATTAATGAGAGGAAATTGTAAATATTACGACGGACGCCATATTAGTGTTAAAATAACTGATGTTTCTATATCTGGTGTACATATTTTATGTTATGATGATGTTTTACTTCAAGATATCCAAACTGAAGAACACGATTTTTTAGAACATTTCATTTTTGAAGCAGATAATTCTATCATTGATACAGATGCTAGGATTTTATTTACTAGTGATGAAGATATTTTTTTAGAATTCACTCATTTTTATGGAAATAGCCTTCAATATTTAATTGATTATCTAAAAGCGAGAATGATATAATTTGTGGGGAGTACCCCACGCCCCCAAGTTTGCCGTGAAACGGCAAATTGCAAGGGAGAGCCCTTGCAACCCCAGCGGCGGTCTTCGACCGCCGAATTGTCAG
>CALEHZ010000335.1 GCA_937875715.1 uncultured Campylobacter sp.
GAAAAATGAGCAAAGATAGATGCAAAAAGTGAGATTTCAGCCCCCACTTTTTGACGATTAAGCCTAGAATTTTATAAAATTCAGTTTTGAATTTTATGAATTTTATAAAATTCAGTTTTGAATTTTATAAAATTCGGGCTATTTTCCGCTCATTTGGGCATTTTTCTTTACTTCATCAAGCGCGCTAAAAAGCTTGGCACAAGCCTTTAAATCATCAGCTTTAAAAGGCAGATTTTTTGGGGCTAAAAGCCTAGCCATGAGCTCTTTATTTTTTACCATTTCATTGCCAAATTTTGCGCCATTTGCGCTAATCATCGCTATTTTAGCATCCATTTTTAGCCTTTCATTATCCAGCCAGCAAAGCGCCCTGTGATTTTATCTCTGCGATACGAAAAATATTTATTATCGCAATGTGGGCAAAGTTCGCTTATTTCATAGTTTTTTATTTTAAGTGTCTTTATTTCATCATTTAGCGCCTTTGAAATATCAAAAAAGCCCTTAAATTTATACTTATTAAACTCGCCCAAATCTATCTCGCCCACTTCGTAGCAACTACCTTGTATGTGCGGTCCTACGATGATTTTAAGGTCATTTGGCGCTGATTTCATCGCTTTTATCGTTTTAGTGAGAATTCTAGCGCACACAAGCATACAAAACTTAGAAATTTTTATATCAAAGGTTTTAGATCTTAAAAAGCTAGATAACGACGCAAATGTGATGATAAACTCAGATTTTAAGGTGACTGATTTAAGCGTTTTGAATGAAAAAATTTTAGAAATTGATGTAATTTTAAAAGAAATTGATGATGGAGAATATACTAATAAACTATCTTTTAAAGAGCTTAAAGCCAACACAGAAGATTTAAAAAATTCACTAAGTATTAAAAAGGCTATTATTAGTAAATTTATAACCGATAAAATAAAAGCCACTGAACAGCTTTTGGATGTGAGTGCTACTTTGCGCTATACTACTGATATTAGATCTCTTAGCAATTTTTACACAAACATCATTTTAAGTAGGCTTGGAAGCACTTTTGATGCTGCTGAATTTGCTAGGGATATAAGTAACTTTCGCTATGAGCTACTAGCAAAGGCTAATAAAACAAATATTGATTTTAACATGGTTTTAAAGCTAGCGGCACTAAATGATAAATATATGCAAATGGATGCTAGCTTTGAGCGAATAGCACAGCTAAATATAGCCTATAAAACAGATAAGCTAATAAGAACAATAAATGAAGATATAGCCTACATCAACGCAGTAGAAAGATGGATTTTAGCCACTTTGCTGCTTTTGATAATCGCCTTTTTAGTAAGAATAATCTATGAAGATAGAATGATAAAAATCCTAAATATGAAAAATTCACAAATCGAACACACGCTAGAACACTCAAACAATAGAATAATCACAATAGATATGAACTCTATAATCACTAAAATCAAAGATAAAATTGAAGATGATATAGCTGATGATAGCTCTGCTTTTACGCAAAAAGAAAGAATAAATCCAGTTGGGACAAAATTTGAAGTTTATGATAGCTACTCTCAGCCAATTGACATTATAGGCGATTTAAAAGATGGAAATCTAAAAGAAAAAGATTATAAAAACACTTATAGAGCTGATGCAAACAGAGGCGAAATTCACGAGCATTTATTTACTACGACTTTGTATGATAAACTTGGCAATATGATAGGTGCTAACATTATTGCTAGGGATTTTACAAAAGCGTTTTTTATGCAAACTAAGCTAGATAACGCAAGTGCTGATAGGCAAAAGTCACTTCACACAGATGCACAAACTGGCATAGCAAATCACTTAGCGCTTATTAGCGATTTAAATAAATTCCAAAATGCGTATTTACTCTATATCGGCATTGACCAGTTTGAAAATATCCAGTTTTTTTATAATGACAAAACCGTTGATATCATACTAAAAGAAATCAGCCAAGCTATGATTCTTTGTATGTCAAGCTATAGATTTCAAGGCGAGGTTTATCATATACAAGATGATAGATTTGGCATTATTTACAAGGGACAAACGCCTAAAAAGCTTGCTAATACCTTGCTTGATTATTTTTCATCTACTGTTTCAATTTTAGATGATAAAAGGCAGAGCATTAAGCTTGATTTAAACTTACACATAGGAATTAGTCTAAATAGCGACACAGACACGACAGAAAGATTAGTTCAAGCAAGACTCGCATTTCAAAAGGCAAAAAAGCTAGATGAAAATGTATTTGCCTACGAACAAAATGACGAAAACGAAATCGCTTATCGCCAAAATCAAATAGTTTCAAGAATGATAAGAAATGCTTTAAATGACAATAAAATCACGGTTGAGTGCCAGCCGATTTATGATTTGACTAGGCCACTTAAAGACGGCGGATATGAGCTATTTAGCTACGAAGTTTTGGTGCGTATGCTAGATGAAGAAGGCAAAATGCACTATCCTGGCGAGTTTTTAAATATCGCAAAACAAGCTGGACTTTATCTATCAATCACAAGGGCTGTAATCAATATAGCTTTTGAGTTAGTTGAAATTTATGATAATAGATTTTCAATCAACCTAGCTAGCTCAGATATGCTAAATAAGGCTGTTAAAGAGCTTTTTGTAAGCAAACTAGAAAGCTGCACAAAACCAAAAAATGTAACAATAGAAGTGTTAGAGAGTGAAGATGTAGAAGGCAGCATTGATGGCGTTTTGGCGTTTTTGGACTTGGTGCGAAAGGCAGGCTGCCATGTAGCAATCGATGATTTTGGTAGCGGATATGCGAATATTGCGATGATTTTACAGCTTGATATTGATTATATCAAAATAGACGGAAGCATCATTCAGCGTCTGCCATATGATGAGGACTCAAGGGAATTTTTAAGAATGCTGGCTAATTTTACTAAATCGCTTAATTATACGATGGTTGCGGAGTTTGTAAGCAGCCAAGAAATCCTAAATCAAGTAAAAGCGCTTGGCGTTCAATACGCGCAAGGCTACTTGCTAGGCAAACCAACAAGGCTTTTATAAAATTTAGTTTTTGAATTTTTTGAAACATGCGGCAAGCTTGGAATTTTTTGAATTTTTTGAATTTTTTACTTCGTCCGCTGTGTGAATTTTATAAAATAGCCTTGAATCTTATAAAAATCGTTTTTTTAAGCATTTTTATAATATCATTTCAAAAAATTCAAAGGGCAAAATAATGAAACTTTATGATGGCGCACTTGATACGAAGGCGATTTTAAGCGCATGGTATGAGAGCGAAAAAATGCTAAACAATGGCGCTTTTATCACCTTTGTTGGCATCGTGCGAGATGGCGAGGACGCTGATGGACTTAGCTTTGATGTGCATGAACCGCTTTTAAAAGCTTGGTTTGAAGCCTGGCAAGAACGAGCTAAAAAAGAGGGCGCAAAAGTGCTTATGGCACACTCAAAAGGCGATGTGATGGCGCATGAGACAAGCTACATCGCTGGAGTTTGCTCACGTCATCGCAAAGTTGCCCTTGCCTTGATTAACGATTTTGTAGAGGATTTTAAGGCAAATGCACCCATTTGGAAATACGATATAAAGGGCGATAAAAGGATTTATGCCAAAGAGCGAAGCAAGGCGATAAAAGGCGCAGGGATTTTGGGCTGAATTTTTTGAATTTTTTAAACTGCAGCAAAATTGAATTTTATAAAATTTAAAAAATTCAGCTACTGAATTTTCTAAAAATCTAAAAAATTCAGTGACTAAATTTTTTGAATTTTATAAAATTCACTTTATTTATTTTTGTATTTTTTCCCATTTTTCTTCCCATTCGTTTTCTAAATCTTGCCATTTTTTGTATTTTTTGATGACTATTTCGCTGTTTGAATTTTCTGGAATTTTTGAATTTTCTAAAAGTTTTGAATTTTCTAAAAGTTTTGAATTTTCTGGAAGTTCATAAAATTCAGCGCTTTTTTCGCTACTTTCAAAACTACTGCCTTCAAAACTGCCGTTTTTAAAACGCTGCACGCTTTGAGAAAAAACAAAAACGCTCGCAAACGCTAGTAAAATGAGTATTTTCATCACTAATCCTTTATAAAAACCAAATCAAAACTAGCTTTTTTTACCAAAGAATGATTTTTAGCATTGCTTTTTTCGCTATTAAAAGAGTTTGAATTTTTTAGTTCGGTGATGAGTTTTTCATACTCGCTGATTTGATTTTGTAAGCGCAAAATGATATCCACGCCAGCTAGATTTACGCCCATATCGCGTGTAAGGCTCATTATGCTTTTGATGCGTTCTAAATCATTTTTGCTATAAAGGCGCATTTTTCCTTCTGTGCGTGAAGGCTCGATTAAACCCTCTCGCTCGTATTGGCGCAGTGTTTGAGGATGGATTCCTAGCATTTTTGCAACGACACTTATCAAAAACATAGGCTCGTCGTAGTTTGTGCTCATTTTTGCCCCCTATAATTTTTCTTCTAATGCTTTTACAAGGCTTTCATCAAGCGTGCTGATATCTGGCAAAATCACATTTACAATTAAATATAAATCACCGAAAATTCCGCTTTTGCGGTTTGGTGCGCCATATCCTTTTAGGCGAATTTTTTGATTATTTTTAGTATTGGCTGCGATTTTTAAGCTTACTTCTTTTTTATGCGTTTTAAAGCTCACGCTGCCACCAAAAAGTGCGGTTTTTAAAGGAATTTCAAGCTTAGCACTCAAATCATCGCCGTCTCTTTGAAAAACTTCATCATCATTTACCATTACATTTAAAATAATGTCAGCACCTCTATTTCCTTTGCCTTTTAGGCGCAGTTTTTCGCCATTTTGAATACCTGCTGGGATTTTTACATTTAGCGTCCCTTGTCCCACATTTATGCTTTTTGTAGCGCCATTTATAGCATCATCTAGGCTTATGTTAATGTTGTAATTTTCATCATTTGAGCCAAAATCGCCTTCGTAATTATTCCCAGAAAAAAAGTCAAATCCGCCAAAACTAGCCCTAGATGAGCCACCTTTTGCTTTAAATCCGCCAAAGCCACCAAAAATACTATTTAAAATATCATTTATATCAGCACCGCCGCCTTTGTAAAAATCTCTAAAATCTTGTCCGCCAAACATCGCATCGCCGTGCATGTCGTATTGTTTGCGCTTATTTTCATCGCTTAAAATCTCATAAGCTGCGTTTATTTCTTTGAATTTTTCTTCTGCGCCAGCGTCTTTATTTATGTCTGGGTGATATTTTCTAGCAAGTCTGCGATATGCTTTTTTTATCTCTTCTGTGCTTGCTGTTTTTTCTACGCCCAGTGTTTCGTATAATGAATTTGCCATTATTTTTTGCCTTTCAATGAATAAAATTTGAGTGTGATTATAGCATAAAACTTTAGCCTATTGGTATCAAGTTTAAAAAATTCAAATAATTTTATGTATTAAAATTTCGTTTATAGCTTATTAAAACGCATTTTTATATAATTTTGCCAATCGATTTTAAGGAGAAAAAATGAAAAAAATCCTAAGTTTTTTTGCGCTTAGTGTTTTGTGTTTTGGCGCAAATATAAGTTTTAAAGACGCCCCAAGTGAATACTCAAGGCAAAATCCAGGCGAAGGCTCGGTGCTGTCGTATTCTAGCTCGATTGCAAATGCTAAAAAATCAGTGGTAAATATTTCAACCTCAAAAACTATCAAAAATGATTTAATAAATCCTTTCAATGACCCATTTTTTGAAGAATTTTTTGGTTTTAGATTTAATGTCCCAAAAGGTGATGCACACCAAAAAAGCTCAGCTCTTGGCTCAGGTGTAATCATCTCAAATGACGGCTATATCGTCACAAACAACCATGTCGTAGAAGGCAGTGATGAAATAACCGTAACAATGCTAGATAGCTCAAAAGAATACAAAGCTAAAATTGTTGGAACTGATCCAAAAACAGATCTAGCCATTATAAAAGTAGATGCCAAAGACTTTGAGGCAATCACCTTTGCTGATAGCTCAAAGCTGCTTGAAGGTGATGTGGTCTTTGCTATTGGCAATCCTTTTGGCGTAGGCGGCAGCATCAGCTCAGGTATCATCTCAGGGCTAAATAAAGACAACATCGGGCTTAATCAATACGAAGATTTCATCCAAACTGACGCTAGTATAAATCCAGGAAATTCAGGCGGAGCTCTTGTTGATAGTCGTGGCGCGCTTGTAGGCATAAACTCAGCAATCTTAAGCCGCAGCGGCGGAAATAACGGCATTGGCTTTGCTATACCATCAAACATGGTAAAAGAAATCGCTAGCAAACTAATCAAAGATGGCAAAATCACGCGTGGCTACATCGGCGTAAGCATCGGCAATCTCACAAACGATCAAAAAGAGGTGTATAAAAACCAAAAAGGCGCACTAGTAATGAGTGTGGGTGAGGGCTCACCAGCAAGCAAAGCAGGACTAAAACGCGGCGACCTTATCATCAAAGTAAATGACAAAACAATCGAAAATGCAAACGAACTAAAAAATCTAATCGGTAGCTTTGAGCCAAATAGCGAAGTGAGCGTAAGCTACGAGCGAGCAGGCTCTGTAAATAGCACTAAAATCAAGCTTTCAAACATGGACGGCGAGCCAGTAAGCGCAGCAAACGCTACAATAAACGGACTAGAAATCGCTAATCTTAGCACAGAAGTGCTTCGCAAATATCGCTTAGATAGTAGCACAAAGGGCATCATCGTCACAGCTGCTAGCGGAGAAGCTAAAAAAATCGGCTTTAACGCAGGCGACCTCATCGTGCAAGTAAATGAAAGAGGCATTGAAAATGTGGGTGATTTCAAAGATGAAATCGCAAAAAGCAAAAAACAAAACCGCCGTGCGATGGTATGGATCGTGCGCTCTGGCATGACAATGGCACTAGTGCTAAAATAGCCAAGATAGCACTAAACCTGAATTTTATAAAATTCAAACGCCTAGCAGCTGAATTTTATAAAATTCAAAGTATTTAAAAAATTCATTTTGGCAGCAGTGGCAATGACGGAAAATTCATCACCCAGAGTAAGCGTAGCAAAGGGAGCAATCCCATGTCATTTTCATAAAATTCAATAAAATTCAGTTCTTGGTTTGCCATGAGATTGCCACGATTTTTTGCTGCCTTAAAAAAATCTCGCAATGACGAAAGTGGCGAATTTTATAAAATTCAGCCAACATACAAAGCTAAAATCGCTGCAACGTCAGCAAAAATCACTTCTGCCTTTATTGCGCAAGAAACGATGAAATTCTAGATTTTACTTCATTTAGCCCTAGAATTTCCATCATTTCAAAAATTCCAGGGCTTACAGAACCGCCAGTTAGCGCAATTCTTACATTTTGAGCTAGATCTTTTAGCGTTTTGCCCTTGCTTTCTAAAAAGCTCATTGTGAATTTTTCAAACTCGCTAGTATTTTCTAGCTGTGAATTTTCTAATTCTTTTAGATATAGAGCCAAAAGCGCCTTGCTCTCATCATTTACAAACTTTTTCATCGCCTTTTCATCGTAGCTTGTAGGCGCATTTAAAATAAGTTCGGCGCCTGCTTTTATATCCAAAAGTGTTTTTGCTCTTTCTTTTAGCACAGAAATTAGCAATTCGCCCTTATTAATGCCCCTAAAATCAAGCCCAAAAAATAGCATATTATCCGCCAAATGCTCAAAATGCGAATTCTTTATATAATGAGCGTTTAACCACTCTAATTTACTTAGATTATAAGTACTTGCGCTTTTGTTTATATCATTTGGGTTAAAAAGGCGTAGCATGTCGCTCATGCTAAATATCTCATCATCGCCGTGCCCCCAGCCAAGACGAATTAGAAAATTCAGCAAGGCTTCTGGCAAATACCCCATGCGCTTATATTCCATCACATCAGTAGCGCCATGCCTTTTGCTTAGCTTACTGCCATCACTTCCATTTATCATCGCCACATGGTAAAACTTTGGAATTTTAAATCCAAGCGCTTCGTATAAAATAATTTGCTTTGGCGTATTGCTTAGATGATCGTCACCTCTGATTACATCAGTTACGCCCATTAGCGCATCGTCAATTACCACCGTGAAGTTATAAGTAGGCGTTCCATCACTTCTAGCGATGATAAAATCATCTAAAATATCCTCTGCCTCAAAGCTAATATTTCCTTTAATTCCGTCATTAAACTCAATTTTGCCTGAAAGTGGCGCCTTTATGCGAATAACAGGTTCAATCCCCGCAGGTGGCGTGCCCCTAAATTCTCTATATCTACCATCGTATTTTGGGCGTTCTTTTCTAGCTTCTTGTTCTTTGCGAAGTGCGTCAAGCTCGTCTTTGCTCATATAGCATTTATAGGCTTTGCCACTTTCTAAAAGCTCATTTATATATTTTTTGTATATTTCAGTTCTTTTGCTTTGGAATTCTACATTTCCGTCGTATTCTAGCCCACACCACTCAAAAGCCTCTTTTATCGCAACAACCGCTTCTTCGCTATTTCTAGCTAAATCAGTATCTTCTATGCGTAGCAAAAACTTTCCGCCGTTTTGCCTAGCATAAAGATAGCTATATAGCGCTGTGCGAAGTCCGCCTACATGTAAAAAGCCCGTTGGGCTTGGAGCAAATCTTGTAACTATCATTTTATTATCCATTTTTAAAAAATTTTAGCTATAATTCTAGCCAAAATTGCTTTAAAAAGGGTTTTAAAATGAAAAAAATATTTGTAAAATCTAGTTTTTTACTAGTTTTTGGTGCTAGCATGGCAAGTGGTGCGTATCTAAATGGTATCGCAGCAGTGGTAAATAATGAACCAATTACTGATTATGATGTCGAGCTTGTCATAAAGCAGCTTAATGTAAAACCAAATGATGCGCTAAATATGCTAATAAGAGCCAAGCTTGAAGATGCACAAATTAAAGAGCTAGGTATAAGTGCGCCTGAGAGTGAAATAAACGCAGCTATGGGCGAAATAGCCAAGCAAAATGGATATAGCGACTTTGCTAGCTATATGCAAGTAATGAGTCAAAAAGGCGTGGATCTAAATGAAGTAAGAGAGAGCGTGAAAAAAAATATCACCAAAGAAAAGCTCTATGAAAGCATTATGGCACAACCAAACGAAAACATCACAAGGCAAAATGCCCAAAGATTTTATGAGAAAAATCAAGGAATGTTTACTCGTTTTAGTGCAGCTAAGGTAACTAAATACACAGCTACAAGCGGTGCTATTTTGGAGCGTGTGCGAGTTCAAGGCTTAGCCAGTGGCGTAAGCACCTCAAACCTTACTATCTATCCGCAAAACGCCGACCCAAGAGTGCTAAATCTAATTGCAAGCACAAATGAAGGTGATTTCACACCAATCGTGGCTGAGAGCAACGGCTATGCGATGTATAGAGTAAATAAAAAAGAAAATCCAGAGGTTGTGAAGTTTGAAGAAGTAGAACAAAATGTCGCTGGAATGATGATGGAACAAGAAAGGGAAGCCGTTTTGGCTGATTATTTCAATAAACTTCGTGCTAAAGCTAGCATTGAGATAATCAAACGATAAAATATTTAGTTATGCTTTAGTGCTTTTTGCTGGCATAATTTTTACTTGAATTTTATAAAATTCAGCCTTGAATTTTATAAAATTCATAAAATTCAGCTTTGAATTTTATAAAATTCATAAAATTCAGCTTTGAATTTTATGGTTTTCTTACACTGCGGCGAATTTTTTAAAAAATTCACTTTTAAAAAATTCAGTTTAAAAAATTCAAAAAAGGATAATTTTGCTAATTGACGGACACGGACGCATTATTGATTATTTAAGAATCTCAGTTACACAAAGATGTAATTTTCGCTGCCAGTATTGCATGCCTGAATCTGGCGTGCCAGATATAGAACACGAGAAGCTTTTAAGCCATGAAGAAATGTTTGAGTTTGTAAAAATCTGCATTGATGGTGGAATTAAAAAAGTTCGCATTTCAGGCGGCGAACCGCTTGTTAGAAAAGATGTTGAAAAATTCATTAAAATGATTTTTGATTATGCGCCAAATATCGATCTAGCGATGACTACAAACGGATATTTTTTAGAAAGCAAAGCAGAACTTTTAAAAAATTCGGGGCTAAAGAGGCTAAATATTTCGCTTGATACTTTAAACGGCGAAAAATTCAAGCAAATCGCACGCCGTGACGGACTAGAAAATGTGCTAAAAGGCATAAAAAAAGCTAAAGAAACGGGGCTTGGCATCAAGCTAAACACAGTTGCGATAAAGGGCTTTAATGATGATGAGTTCAAGGCTTTAATGGATTTTGCTAAAAAAACTGGCGCACAAATCCGCTTTATAGAATATATGGAAAACAAGCACGCAAATCCTCATTTAAAGAGCATGAACGCAGCAGCGATTTTAGACACTTTGGCAAAATTTACAAGTTTTAAAGAAATTACAAAATCTCCGCAAAGTCCAAGCCGCTTGTTTTTGTGTGATGATGGCTATACTTTTGGACTTATAAATCCCCATCAGTGCGACTTTTGCACTACTTGTAATCGCATTCGGCTTTCTAGCGATGGTTTGCTTATTCCTTGTCTTTATTTTGATGAGGGCAAGAGTATTTTAAAAGCCATGAAAAGTGGCGATTTAGAGGCTGCCAAGGCGATTTTGGCTGATGTTCTAGCTAATAAGCCAGAGAAAAATCGCTGGGGCGAAGGTGCTACAAGCGAGCGTGGATTTTTCCAAACCGGCGGCTGATGGCGGCTGATTTTGAATTTTATAAAATTCAAAGTTTTATAAAATTCAAATTTAAACGGCTAAATTTTTTAAAAAATCCAAAAATTAAAAGCGTAATTTTTTTGTGCTAATTAGCAAGGTTGGCAATAGCAAAAAGCCTGAAATTAACATAAAAAACATCACCAAATCAGTAAGCAAGCCAAAGTAAATTGTCGGCCAAAAATTGCTAGTTACCATCACGCCAAAGCCCATAAATATAGCAAAACTGGTGTAATACATCGCATAGCCGATGCTTGCGTGACTTTTAGTCACTGCGATGAGAGCATCTTTGCTTTTTGCTAGTTCTTTTTTATAGCGGTAAATGTAGTGTATTACATTATCTACGCCAATTCCTAGACTGATTGAGCCGATTGTAATGCTCATTATATCAAGTGGCAAGCCAATAAGCCCCATGGCTCCAAGCACGCAAGAAAGCGGCACAATGTTTATGATGATCGCAATGAGAGCTAACTTTAAGCTTCTAAAAATCACAATAAATGTTGCAAAGAGCGATAAAATCACAAAAGCAAGGCTGTCTATTTGACTAGCAAAAAGTGAGCTTAGCATATTGGCATAAAGCTTCATAACACCGCTAATTTCTACTTTTGCACCATCGTTTTTTACTAGCTCATTAAGTTCGCTTTGAAGCTCTTTTAAAAATACGGCTCTGCGAAGATCTGGCGCAGAGTCAGTGCTGCGAATACTAAAATGCAGCTCGTCATTTTCAATGCTCACAAAAGGTGTCAAAAGCAAGTTTTTTTGCTCTTTGCTAAGCCCGTTGTAAAGCAAGCCAAGTGCGAGCGCATCAAGCTGCCTGCCTTCATTTAAATCCTTGCCGACTTTTAAAAGATTATTTAGCGAATTAACTGAGCCTATAAATTCTTTACTCTCTAAAAAGTCGCTAACCTTGCGTAAAACATTCATTCTACGCTCATTAAACCAGTATTGTGCCTTGTTTTGATCATTAGAAAATTCATCAGCAAATTCACTCTCAAAGTCATCTATATTTTGTGAATTTTGTGCTTGAATTTTATCAAATGAAATTACGATATCAAGTGGCACAGTGCCGCCAAGCTTTGTATCGATTATTTCCATGCCTTTGTAAATATCGGTGCTTTTTTTAAAGTATCCTATGAAGCTGTTTTCTACCTCAAGCTTGCTCATGCCCCAAATACCGATGATAAAAAGAGCTGTGCTAGTTATATAGATGAATTTTCTACCGCTAGGATTTATTGCTATTTTGGCGCAGTGTTTTGTAAGCGTAAAAAAGTTCTCAAAAGTAGTATTAACGGGCTTTTTAGGCAGTAAGCACATAAGAGAGGCAAAAACCCAAAAACAAATGAGCAAAGATACACAAATCGAAGCACTCATCATAATCCCAAGACTTGCGACTGGCTTTATGTCGCAAAATACAAGAGAGATGAAGCCAAGTGCTGTGGTAAAAATCGCAAAAAAACAAGGGATAAATCTGTCTTTTATCGCTAAGTAGGTGATTTGGCGAGTGCTAAAATGAGCTTTTTTGCGTGAAAATTCCCTGTAAGAATTTATTAAATGTATAGTAACTGAAAGCGTGATTATTAGCTGTAAGGCTATGTAATTGCTTGAAATAACCGTGATTTCAAAGCCTAAAAGCCCAAAAAGCCCACTAGCACTTAGCACACACAAAACACAGATGAAAATCGCTATAAAAACATAGCGCAGCTGTAAATAATAAAGACACAAACAAAGCATAGTAAGCAGCAATGTAGCGATGCCGTAAGTGCCAAGGTCGCTTTTAACAAAGCTTATCATATCATCTGCTATCATGTCCATACCGCCTAAAAATAGCGAATTGTCGTTATATTTGGCTATGATTTGCTTGATTTGTTCTAAATTATTATGTTCGCTAATTCTAAGCTCATCTCTATAAGCTTTAAACTCTTTTTTTAAGGCGGCCAGCTTGCTTTTTTGTGTGTTTAATGAAGCCTTTTGGCTGGCGTTATTTTCTAAATTTTCTATACTTTTTTCTAGGGCGTTAATTTTTTCTATAAAGGCGTTATATTTATCATTTGGCTTTAGATTTACTACAATTGCGGTGGTTTTAAAGTCACTACTTACAAGCTGATTTTTATAAAAAGGCGAGGTTAAAAACTCGGCTCTTGCTTTTTCTTTACTAATATTTTCATCGCTTAGGTTTGGAATGTGATCCATAATTTGGCTTAAAGAAAGCTTGGTATTAGCCAAAAGTGGAGCGTTTAGAATGCTAAGAATATTATTTACGCTTGGCACATTCATAAGTTCGGTGCTTAAATTTTTAATAAGTTCCAAACTCTCATCGCTTAAAAGATCGCTCTTTGGCGTGTAAGCAATAAGCAAAAAATTCTGCGTTTCGTAGCGTTTGCTAACTTCTCTAAAAAGCTCTAAATCTTTATCGTGTTCTAAAAGTAGGGTTTGAGTCGATGCATCAATCTCAAGTCTAGGGGCAAAAAAGCCTAAAAATGCACAAAATAAAATAGCTAGAAATAAGCAAATTTTAGGCTTTGCTACCAAAACTCTAGCTAAGAGACGAAATATTTTCATTGAAGTTTTTATTTATTTTCTTTATCATCTAGCGCATTTTTGGCATTTAGACGCCTTAAAATTTCGTTAAAATCAACACTTTTAAGATCCTCAAACTGCGCTCTGTATGTAGAAATCACGCTTACACCTAAAATATCTACATCATAGATGTAATAATCATTTGCGCTCTTTTGGTGAAATTTAAAGATAAATTTAAATACCTCGCCACTTGAATTTTTTATCTCACTATTTACAAAATAGCGTTTAGCATTTGGTGTTTCATCGCCAACTATGCTTACAGTTTGGTTTGTATAAAGGCTTAGTTTTTCGCTAAAAGAAAATTTTAAACGCTTAGTAAAAACCTTAATAAATTCTTGTTGTTGATTTTCATTTAAGCCTTTGTAAAGAGCACCTAAGGATAGTTTTGCCATAAGCTCATAATCAAAATATTTATCAAAAATTGTAAAAAGTGCCTGTGATTTTTCTTCCACGCTTTTTTGCTCTTTTAAAATCTCCATAGCAGCCACTAAATCATCATTTAAATGTGTTTTAATCTGCTCTTTTGGCATAGCAAAAGCAAGGCTGAAAGCAAAAAGTAAAAAAAGCAGCTTTTTCATCATTATTCCTTATTATTCTTTTATCGCAGCATCTCTCATCTGCTCGTATGAATTACGCATAAATGGATACAAATCAATGGCATCTTTTGTAAGCATCTCATATCTATTTGGCTCAATTCCGCCCATATTTAGCATTCTAAGACCTGCACCGCTAATACCAATATAACTATTTTTAAGCGCATCTTTGCCAGCCAAAGAATCTACATAAGTCAAAGGATTAGCAAAATAATCGCCTGCAAGACCAAAAATATCACGCAAATTGCTTTGCCCAAAAACTGGTAAAACTACAGGAAAACCAGACCCAAAGCCCCAGCGCCCCAAAGTCTGCCCAAAGTCCTCATTGTGTCGTTTGATGCCAAAATAACTTTCACTAACCTCAATAAATCCACCAAGCCCAAAAGTGCTATTTAAAGTAAAGCTAAAGACCTCATCGACTGCTTCAAAAAATTTAAATTGTAGCAAATTATTTACAAATCTAATAGGAAACATTAAATTATTGAAAAAATTGTTTATTCCAGTTTTTGCAGGGCTAGGCATAATGTCGCCGTAAACTTTGAAAACTGGCGTAAAAGCATAGCGATATAAAATGTCGTTAAAGCCTGTCATTACTCTATTGTAGCCACTTAATGGATCAAAAATTTCCTTGCTTTGATACTCGCTTTCAAACTCGCTTAAATCGCTATCATTTATAGCTAAATTTTTATCAGGATTTTGCGTAGCAACTGCTTGTAGGCTAGTATTTACCGCAATATCTAAAATCGGTGCTGCCACAGAAATAGCAAAAAACGAAAAGAATAAAACTAAAAATTTCATCTTACATCCATTTTAAAAAGTAAAGGGCGAATTTTATAAAATTCAAGCTTTGAAATATATAAATTTTAGAAAATTTAAAAAATTCAGAAAATTCAAAACTGCATCGAAACTGAATTTCTAAGATTTCAGAAAATTCAGAAAATTCAAAACTGAATTTTCT
>CALEHZ010000336.1 GCA_937875715.1 uncultured Campylobacter sp.
AAGCTTCAATGGAGAAATTGCATGCTAAAAGAGCATAGAACTCAAAAACTTTGCGAACTACAGCTTGATTACTGCAAACGTCGCTGCGAAGGCAAGTAGTTGATTTTAAGCTTTAAAAAATTCAAGCACTTGCATTATTGCCAAGACTTGCAGCAGCAGGTAGTAGAAATCTCATTTTAAAAAATTCCATAAAATTTGAGCTTGAATTTTTTAAAATGAATTTTTTAAAATTCACACTAAATTTTATAAAATTCACAAAATTTGCAGTTTAAATTTTGTGAATTTTATTTATCCATAGCATTTTTGAAAATCTTAAAAAATAAATAAAAATTACACTTTTTTTTATAAATAATTTGTCTAAAAAGTGATATAATTTCACAACTTCACAAAAAAGGAGAAACGATGAAACGTTTTGTGTTTTTAGCTGTCTTTTTGACCAGCTTTGTTTGCGCTAAGCCGCTTATTTATGTGCTTGCTACTGGTGGCACAATAGCAGGAAGCGCAGCAGGAGGTGCTACTGATACTGCATATACATCAGGTGCGCTTACAGTGGATGCGCTTTTGTCTGCTGTTCCACAAATCAACGATATAGCAGTAGTAAAAGGCGAACAAGTAGCAAATATCGGCTCACAAGCTATGAACAACGAAATCTGGCTTAAGCTTGCTAAGCGTATAAATGAGCTGCTTAAGCAAAAAGATGTCACTGGAATCGTAGTCACTCACGGCACTGATACTATGGAAGAGACTGCTTACTTCCTAAATCTAACCGTAAAAAGCGACAAACCAGTCGTGCTAGTAGGCGCTATGAGAAGCTCTACTTCAATGAGCGCTGATGGCCCACTAAACATCTACAATGCTGTAAATGTAGCTGCTAACAAAGATAGCGTAGGCAAAGGCGTGCTTGTAGCAATGAACGAAGAAATTCACGCTGCAAGAGAGGTACAAAAAACAAACACAACTGGCGTAGCTACCTTCAAAAGCCCAAATACTGGCAAAATCGGCTCAGTATTTTATGGTAATGTAAAATACTACATGAACCCTTTAAGAGCTCACACAAAAGCCAGCGAGTTTGATGTAAGCAAACTAAGCGAACTTCCAAAAGTAGAAGTTGTAATGGGATATGCTAATGTAGATCGTGCTATGCTTGACGCTGCTGTAGCAGCTGGCGCAAAAGGCATAATCAACGCTGGTGTAGGCAACGGCAGCCTTTATCCAACAGCTGAAGACGCCTTTGGCAAAGCAATCTCAAATGTCGTAATCGTAGCACGCTCATCTCGCGTAGGCTCTGGCGAGACTACAAGAGGTGGCGAGACTGATGATGATAAATTTGGCTCAATCGCAACTGACAATCTAAGCCCAGCAAAAGCTCGTGTGCTTTTAATGCTAGGTCTAACTAAAACAAACGACAAAGCTAAACTTCAAGAGTATTTCTACAAATACTAAAATCAAAAAATTCCGCATTAAAAATGCGGAATTTCCTGCCGAATTTTATGAATTTTATAAAATTCGGCTTTGAATTTTATAAACTCTTTAAAAAATTCAAAAAAATTTCTTAGATTTTTCTTTTTTAAAAAATTCAAATTAAAAATTGGGCTTAAAATTAGGGATGAAATTACTACGATAGACCCTGTTAGCTATGATTGCCTTAGCTATTATATTAAGGTAAATACACACATTTAGCCACAATTATAAAATAAAGCCTACAATGCGTTTTAGCGTGTAATCACACGCTTGGAAGTGCTAAACGCTCTTAAAACGGCTTATTTTGCCCCCTTAAACATTTCTTGCAA
>CALEHZ010000337.1 GCA_937875715.1 uncultured Campylobacter sp.
TACAATGAAATTCCAATCTCTAGCAGAGCATTCTGGGCATATCCAAAAATCAAGCAATTTCATCGCTAATAATATTTTCTTTAACCTTGTAAAGCTTGATCACATAGCATTTAAAGTAAATGGCTACAACAAAGTATTTGCTAGAAAAGGCGAAAATATGGTCGATCACAGCTCTTGTCGCCTTGGCAAATGGTATGTAAGCGAAGGCAAAAAAATCTTTGGTGCATTGCCAGAGTATGTAAAAGTCGAAGCGCCTCACAAAGAAGTGCATGATAATGTAAATAAGGCTATTTCGCTATCAAATGTCTGCGATGGCTCAGCTTGTCAAAATAACAAAGCTCAAATTATCGAGTGCTTATCAAAAGCGGAAAAATCATCGCTTGAGCTATTTAACATATTCAAAGACATTTCATTTGCCCTAAAACAAAAACTTCAAAAGTAAATTTTTTAAAGCTTGAATTTTATAAAATTCAGGCTTTTTTGTTTTGAATTTTATAAAATTCAAATTGTCCGTTATTGCGAGGCTTATGAAGTAAAGAGGGCAATCCCGTGCCATCTTTGTCATTGCGAGTGAGCGACAGCGAACGAAGCAATCCCATGCTATTTTTATAAAATTCCATAAAATTCAGGGTTTTGAATTTTATGAATTTTTTGGTTTTCGCTGGGATTGCCACGATTTGCTTCGCAGGTCTTGTAATGACGGAAGTGGCTGAATTTTATAAAATTCCAAAAAATTCAAACTCGCTGCAGTTAAAAATATCCAAAAAATTCAGCATTGAATCTTATGAATTTTATAAAATTCCAAAAAATTCAGCATTGAATTTTATGAATTTTATAAAATTCAAATATTTACAACTCTGTTTTTACCTGAATTTTTTGCTCTATAAAGCCCTTCGTCAGCCCTTGCGATTGCGGCTTCAATTTTAGCATTAAAATCGCCTTTTGCCACGCCGATTGATACCGTAAAGCCAAACTGCGTCCCAGCACTATTTATAATTAGGCTTGCGATTGTGGTTCTAATTTTTTCCATTCTTTTTATGCCATCTTCCACGCTAGCGTCAAAAACCACCACACAAAACTCTTCGCCGCCAAAACGTGCTACGATTCCATCATCGCAAATTTCTTCTAAAATCGTAAATGCCATTTTTTGAATCACAATGTCGCCTGTGTCGTGCCCATAAGTGTCATTTATGCGTTTAAAATTGTCTATATCAAACATCGCTACGCAAAAATCCGTGCCAGTTCCAGCTTTTTTCTTGTA
>CALEHZ010000338.1 GCA_937875715.1 uncultured Campylobacter sp.
AAGCCCTGTTAAAAAGTCGCTGGTGGCTTCTTTGGTTGATTTTTCAAGCTGGGCTTTTAGATCTTCGATTTGTTCTTTTAAGCCTTTAATCGCCTTTTTGCTCTGGGTGATTTTTTCTTCAAAATCTTTTAAATTTGTTGTAATCGAGCTTGCGACATTTTCAAGCTTGTTTTTTACACTTTTAAACTCATCTAAGCTTCCGCCGTTTAGATTTTCTAAATCTTTTCTAATGTCTAAAAGCTGCTTATTTTCGCCATCAAGCCCTAACTTTTTGCTATAAGCTTCAAGCTCATTTTCAATATCGCTTAGAATTTTATCAAGTGCTGAAATTTTGCTTTTAAACTCTTCTCTATCAAGCCCAATTCTTAAATCAATTAAATCTTTGATATCGCCATGCATGTTTTTATTTTCAATCAGCTCTGGCATATCACGTAGTTTTTTGCTCACATCTGCTAGCTTGTCATTCATATTTGTAGCCAGACTTGGCAGCATAGCTTGCAAAAGCAACTCAGCGATCAAATAATAATCTTTTGAGCCAGAAATCTCAATATTTGAGTTGGTTAGAGCGCTTACAATTGCCTTTAAATCATCATTATTTTGAATGCCAAATTTTTTAAGATCATCTACAAAACTATCATCAAAGCTATTTATAAAAGAGAGCCATTTATCTTTTAAGAGCAAAATATTTGTCTCATTAACTCTACTTTCTAGGGCGCTTAAAGTGATATTTGCTAGATTTTTTGCATCTTTATTTCTTAAAAGCTTCATAGCATTTAAAATATTTTTTACAAGCGGCAAGAGTGTATTATCAGCTTTTGTGGCACTTGTGCTGTTTGCTCTATTTAGCCTTGAGCTCATATAAGCAAAAAGCTCAGATTCTGTGCGAATTGGCATATTTGCAATTTCTTTTTGATAAACATCATTTAGCTTTGAAATGTAGCTTTTTACCTTTTGACACTCAGGACTTGAAAGCCCTTGCCTTGCAGCTACTTTACAAAATAGCTGAGCGTAATTCTCAGGTGTAAGAGTGATTTTATTTAAAGCAGCTTCTTTTATCGTATCTTTGATGACTTCACTAATTAAACTTGCCATTATTTATCCTTTTTGCTAAGTAGCGCTAGTTTTGCGATAAACTCGTCAAAACTCTCACTGCTTGCTTTGTAAATCGCGTTATAGCGGTCTTTATTGCTTATTACGCTATCTGTGTAGATTGTGCCTTCTATTTGTTGGCTCATGCGAAAGGTGCTAGTGCCTGTGGTAGAGATGTTTTGCATACTGCCATCTTTTAGTTTTACTTGGTAGTTTATGGCTACAACTGCTTCATATGCGTTTATAAAACCGTATTTATCAAATGAAATCGGCATAAACTCTACGCTAGAAATGCTTGCGATTATAATGGTTTGTGCGCTTTGCTTATCGCTTAAATCACGTCCTAGCCGCTTGATCACAGCATCACGCACTCCATCTTTGATGGCTACTGAGTTTTGTGGGTCATTTCTATAGATGATGACATCGACAAATACGCTATCGCTGATAATATCTTTTGTCATTAGCCCCACAGGTTTGTAGCCACAAGCGCAAAAAAACAAAGCAAAAATCAATAAAAACTTTTTCACTTTTT
>CALEHZ010000339.1 GCA_937875715.1 uncultured Campylobacter sp.
TAAAAATGAAAGCCGTGAGCAGTATAAAGCACTTTTGTTCCGCTTTTTCTTAAAGAACGTGCGGCAAGGCGTGCAAGCATACCGCCCATTGGCGTATGACAATGAACAATATCATATTTATTCTCTTTTATAATTCTTTTTAAATCTTTGTATGCTTTAAGATTCTCCTTATCTGCGGGAGATCTTTTAATTGAAATCTCGTATCTGTTATCACAGTACGGCAGCTCTACATCACCGTGAGCGGCGACATCTACCTGCCAGCCAAGCTCTTTGAACATCTTCATTGACGGAAGATGAAAATAATAAAAATGTTCAGTTATTGTTGCAACATAAAGAATCTTTTTCATCTATGCACTTCCTCAGCTTCTGTACCTGTGAATTTTTCCATTGTGTTTGCGTTGTCGCTGTTTATTCCGTCTTGCTTGAGAACATTCATAACTGTCATAAAGAATATTTTGCAGTCAAGCTTCAGGCTCAGGTTGTCAACATAATAAACATCATAGGCAAACTTTTCTTCCCATGAAAGAGTGTTTCTGCCGTTAACCTGTGCCCAACCCGAAATGCCCGGTGCAACATCGTGACGGCGCATCTGCTCGGGTGTATACAAATCAAGATACTCAACAAGCAAGGGCCTGGGACCAATAAAGCTCATATCGCCTTTTAGCACATTAAAAAGCTGCGGTAGCTCATCAATGCTAGAGCCTCGAAGCTTTTTGCCAAAGTCTTTTAGGCGAAGCTCATCAGGCAGAAGTTCGCCTTTTTCATCACGCTCATCACTCATGGTGCGAAATTTATAGATTTTAAAAATCTTGCCATGAAGTCCTGGCCTTTTTTGAGTAAAAAATACTGGCTCTCCAAGCTCTTTTTTTATCTTAAAATACGCCCAAATCATAACCGGACTTACTAAAATCAGCAAAATCAAAGCACCCAAAAAATCCAAAATCCGCTTAAAAAAATATTTATACATCCAAAAAATCCCTATAAA
Organism: uncultured Campylobacter sp.; assembly: GCA_937875715.1. Taxonomy (GTDB): domain Bacteria; phylum Campylobacterota; class Campylobacteria; order Campylobacterales; family Campylobacteraceae; genus Campylobacter. The sequence goes on from CALEHZ010000339.1 coordinate 986, forward strand.
ATTCAATATATCTATCTGTAATTATATGCTCATCGTAGTTTTCAAGCACGATTTTTCTAGCATTTGAGGCAAAAATTTGTGCTAGTTCGCTATCGTCTAAAAGCTGGGCAATTTTACTAGCTAAATCATCAGCGTCTTTTAGCTTACAAAGCAGTCCTGTTCTGCCATCGCTCACTGCTTCATTACAGCCTATAGTGTCAGTTGCCACGCAAGGTCTGCTCATCGCCATCGCCTCTAAAATCGTGCGTGGAAAGCCCTCTCTGTAGCTTGGCAGCACAAAAACATAACAAGATTTTAACAAAGCTTTTACATTTTGGCTCCATTTTAGACGAGTTACAAACGAGCTAGTATCTAAAAAATCATCATCAAAGCCCTTTTTGCCATCCACGCCAGAGCCTACAAAAACAAAGGCGCAGTCCTTTCTCTCGCCTAGAATTTGGGCTGCTTTATAAAATTCACCCACGCCTTTATCAACTAGCGCTCTGCCCATCATTAGCACGATTTTTTTGCCCTCTAAATGTGCTAGCTCTGGAGCTGGTTTTATTTTGCTTTCATCAAATTCTTTAGAGTTTACGCCCACGCTTTTGATTATTTCAAGTTTTTTTGGCTCAATGAGTTTTTTTTGCAAAAAATAATTTGCGTCCGCTTCATTTACAAAAATACAGCCTTTTACACATTTAAGCGTGGTTTTATAGAGATTTTCAAGCACAAAACGAATGCCTTTTGTCTTTAAATCGTCGCTTGTGTAAGCTGAGCCCATGCCTTCAACAAGGCAGAAAATATTTTTAATTCCAAGCGATTTTGCTGCCATTGAACCAAAAATATTGCTTTTGTGCGCTGCGCTTTGAAGCATTTCAAGACGAAGCGGACGAAGAGCAGCAGCTAGGCTAAGCGTGTTTTGAGCGACTTTCAAGGGACTTAGACTAGCGCCCTCTATATCGTAGCTAACTGCGTTAAACTCGCTTGCGACTTTATCAAAATATTCCCCTCTTGGCATAATCGCTGTGATCTCGTGCCCACGCTGCTTTAAAGCACGCATGATTGGCAAGCGAAAATAATAAATACTCATGTCGCTATGAGATAAAAAGCCTATTCGCATTTTTTTCCTTAGTAATTTTAAAATTGAATTTTATAAAATTCACCCAGCAGGACGAAGTGAAAAATTCAGCTTTGAATTTTATAAAATTCATAAAATTCAAAGCTGAATTTTATAAAAGTAAAATTTATAATAAGTTGAATTTTATAAAATTCACTATTAAATTTTTTGCCAAAAGCTGAGCTTAAAGAATAATGG
>CALEHZ010000340.1 GCA_937875715.1 uncultured Campylobacter sp.
TTGAATTTTGCTCACGCCCCGCTGGGTCTGAATTTTCTGAATTTTCTTGTGAATTTTCTAAAAACTCTTTTGAATTTTCTAAATTTTCTAAATTTTCAGAAAATTCAGGCTCTAAATTTTGTGAATTTTCTAAAACTGCTGAATTTTTCAAGTTTGAATTTTTTACTTCGCAACCTGCTGGGTCTAAATTTTCTGAAATCTTAGAATTTTTTGTATTTTTAGAAAATTCAGGCTTTGAATTTTTTAAAACTTGCTTTTCAGTTTTAAAAGACTTTGGCTCTGTTTTTGAAGGCAGATTTTTTAGCACAAAGGCTTTTAAAAGCGCTACATCAAAGCGTTCTTTAAAGCAAAGTCCAAAGCCGATTAAAAAGCCAACTAACGCCATAAAAAAGCAGCCAAGTGCGCCTATATCGCCTTTAAAGGCATCATAAAAAAATGTGCCAAAAACTCCGCCAAGGCTTGATTTTATCATTGAAAGTGCTAACAAAATGCTTAAAAACAGCAAAATTCCACCTACGATTTGTGAAGCTAAAAGCCAGCTAAATTTATGATGATTTTTGTAAATTTTATAAGCTGGATAAAGCAGAATAAAAGGATAAATCACACCAAAGCCGCCAAAAAAATCGTGGTTAAAATGCCCGATAAACTCGCCTACACCGCCTACATAATGAGCATTTGGTAGCGAACTAGAAATGCCCACAAAAAGCAAAACAAAAACGCAAATAATAAAAATAGAAAGTCTCAAAATAAATTCCTAAACAAAAATAAAAGCACGATTATAGCGAATTTTTATAAAATTCACTCAGTCTGGTAAAATAAATAGCTTTGAATTTTATAAAATTCAAAGATTTTAAAAAATTCAAAATATTTTTATAAAATTCAAAGCTAGTTTTTAATCAAATTTAATCTCTCCAAGCGCCATAATTTGGTATATCCACAGACTTTTTGCTAAAGACACCATCATCTGCTTTTTTATGACAAGCTGAGCAGTTTGCTAGCGTGCGAACCTCTTTTTGCTCCCACATCCAAGGCTTTAAATCCTCGTGTTTGTGCTTGTGATATGGAATCTGCGTAATACTAGTGTATAAAACGCCAGGTCTAAGCGATTTTGTTAGCTTCACGCTTCTTTTATACTCTTTTGCGGTTTCGCTAGAGTTTGCTAAAACATACTCTTTTAGCGCTTTTGCGTCTTTTTCATCTAGGCTTGCATCCACGCCGTAATGCTTATCAAGTGTGGCGAAAATATGCTCCCAGCTAGCTTTTGGCAAAAGTCCTGGCTGATAGCCAAAATGACAGCTCGCACACTCTTTTTTGTAAAGTTCATTATCCACTGGCTTTACTTCTTTTTTACCTTTTTTGCCATCTTTGTAGTAGCCGTGTTTGCCGTAGCCATCGCCCTTGCCGTAGCCTTGTTTGTAATAATTTTCACCCATAAATCCATCATTTGCCGCCAAAGTAGCAAAAAGTGCCAAAAATACTAGAAAAACTCTCATTTTACCTTCCTTTATTTGCTCATTATTTTATTTGCTCATTATGTAGTAGAGTGCGTCGCCTTTTTCTAGCGCTGTGCCCTCACGCAAATACACATCTTTAAAATTGCGTTTTAGCCATTTTTTTACTTCTTTTACATCGCTTAGCCTGCTTGGATTTGCCTTTGGGCTGAGTGCTTCGATTTCTTTGCCAGTAAAAATATTTTGGCTTTTTTGGGCTAGATCGCTGCCATGACAGCTTTCACAGCTGATTTTTTTATCCTCTTTGCCCACATGAACGCTTGTGAAAATCTCCTTGCCACGCTCTGCGCTAAAATCACTAAAACTTGAATTTTCTGCCAAAGCTTCTTTTTTTAGCTCGTTTATGTAGTTTTGCATGTCGCTACCTAGCTCCAAAGCACAAAGGCAAACCGCGCTCAAAGCTATGCTTGTTAGAATTTTCATTTTTACTCCTTTACTTTAGTAAGGACGGAATTATAATTATAAAGGGTTAAATTTATGTGAAAAAATGATTGAATTTTATAAAATTCATTTCTTACAAAAGCCAAAAATTCAAAGTGAATTTTATATAAAGTTTTAAGTGATAATTTAGTAAAAATTAGTT
>CALEHZ010000341.1 GCA_937875715.1 uncultured Campylobacter sp.
AAGTGAATTTTATAAAATAGCCAAGTTTATAAAATTCAATGCTAAATTAAAGCATTTTAGCAATTTGGTTAAGATTTTTATTTGCTATTTTTTTTAGGGCGAAATGCTTTGATAAATTTTTCGTTAGTTTCAATATATCCAGCGCCTATTAGATCAAGGCAATACGGAATTGCTGGAAAAATCGGCTCTAAACATTCTTTTATCGCCTTTGGCTGACCGGGTAGATTTACGATTAGAGTTTTGCCTTTTATCCCAGCTGTTTGGCGCGATAAAATCGCCGTTGGGACATATTTTAAGCTTGTCATTCTCATAAGCTCACCAAAGCCAGGCATTTCTTTATCACAAACTGCTAAAGTAGCCTCAGGTGTGACATCACGAAGCGCTGGACCTGTGCCACCAGTGGTTAAAATAAGCGAACAGCCCAAATCACAAAGCTCAATGAGACTTTTTTTAATCAGCTCAAACTCATCGGCAATTAGCCTATATTCGCAAGAAAATGGCGAACTAATCCAAAGCTCTAAGCATTCTTTTATAGCCTTGCTGCTTAAATCATCATAAATCCCAGCACTTGCTCTATCGCTAGCGGTCAAAATGCCGATTTTTACGCTATTCATACTCTGCCTTTAAGAATTTTTTCACAATTTCTTTATTTACGCTTTCATGCTCATTTAAATACTTACTAAGCGCTATTATTTGGGCTTTTATGCTAGTTATAAACTCGCTTGTTTGCTCATCAATTTTATCTAAAAATTCATCTGTGTCATTTAAGCCTACAAAAATTTTATCACTCATTGCATAGTCGATTATAGCCATTTTGGCAAGTTCTCTTGCTCTTGCTATATCACTGCTAGCATTGCTATAGCTTTCATTTGCTATGATTTTAAGTGCTGCTCTGCCTGAGAGTAAAACCTTAATATTTGCAATTATTTCGCTTTTGCTTGTAATGCTTTTATCTGTGCTAATAAAGCGTTCTTCAAGCAGTGAAATACGCTCAAAATCCACACCAAACCACTCAGCACTTAAAGCCTTTGCGCTTTGATAAATAGCTTGAATCTCTTTTTCTTTTGAATCTAGGCTAAAAAGCTTTCTTTTGCCATGTAGCACCTTGCTAAAAACAGCCTTAAAATCATCATCTGTAATAATTTTTCTTTTATTGCGCAAAGCATTGATAGCTGATTCATTTACCAAAGTAGCAAGTCCAGCACCGCTGAATCCAGTCGTGTGTCTAGCGATATCTTCAATGTTTGCTTCGTGATTTTTGCTAGATAAATATCTATTTAAAATCGCAATTCTATCATTTAAATCTGGCAAAGTAAGGTAAATTCGCCTATCAAAGCGACCTGCTCGCAAAAGCGCATCATCAATCATTTCAATTTTATTTGTGGCTGCGATTACGATAACACCGCTGTTGTCGTTAAAGCCATCCATTTCTGTTAAAAGCTGATTTAGCGTAGCTTCTCTTTCATCATTTCGCCCACCGCCTCTTGCCTTGCCAACAGCGTCTATTTCATCTATAAAAATTATGCTTGGCGCGTAGCTTTTAGCCTTAGCAAAAAGCTCTCGCACCCTTTTTGCACCCATACCTACATAGATTTGGACAAAACTAGCCCCACTTTGATAAAAAAACGGCACATTTGCTTCACCTGCTACTGCCTTTGCTACTAGCGTTTTGCCTACACCTGGTGGGCCAATCATTAGCACGCCACGCGGCAAACTAACGCCAAATTCTTTATATTTACGTGGATTTTTTAGAAAATCAACGATTTCTATTAGTTCGCTTTTTACTTCATCGATTCCAGCAACATCCTTAAATGCGACATTTGAGATAGTTGGAGTTATGCCTTGTCCTTCAACCATGGCGCTAAGTTCAGCACTTTTTTGCGATATTTCTTGACGTCTTTTAAAGTAGCCTAAAAGCAGCAAAAGCGCCAAAACTCCAAGTGCTAAAAACATTAAATCGCTAAAAAATTCACTTTTTACACCTATTGCTACTTTTTTGCCAAGTGCGTTTAAATCAATGCTGTCTTTAAGCACATAATAGCGCTTTGTCCCCACGCTTAAAATGACTTTTTGTTCGTCTAATAAAGCATCAGTTATAAGTGAATTTTTTAAAAAACCATCATACTCATTTATTGTAATTTCTTTTGGCACACTGCGGATAAGCACCACGATAATCATCGCTGCTAAAATAGCCAAAAGCACGGCAAAAAGTAGTTTTTTATTGCTTTTATTATTTGAAAAATTCGGCTTAAGATCAGTTGTCTTAAGCTTAAATTTCAGCAAAGTTTCTTTCATTTTCGACATTATATTCATTTATCTCCACCCATTTTTTGGTTAAATCAAGTGCTGATTTGATTAGTATTTTATTATAAAACTGATCAAAACCTACAAAAAATTCATTTTTATCCTTTTGCTCGCAAAAAACTTCTAATTTTGGCTTTTTTAATCTAAAATTATAATTATGCTCATTTGTTACGCTTTTTAGGGCATTTAGACGCTCTTTTGCTATTTGTGCTGGTAGCACTAAGTCATTCATAGCAGCTGAGCGAGTGCCATCTCTTTTACTATAAATAAAAGCGTGTAAATGCGTAATAGGCATATTTTTAAACTCATCAAATGCTTCTTGCCACAGCTCATCGCTCTCGCCTGGGTGAGCTACGATAAAATCAGTGCCCAAAGCAAAGCCAAGACTTGCAAGTTTATTAAAAAGTTCCACATCTTTTTCATGCCTATTTGCTCTACGCATGATATTTAGCATTTTGCTGCTAGTGTGCTGAAGTGCGATGTGCAAATGCCTCTCTAGCCAAGGCTCTGCTAAAATATCACAAAAACTATCATCAATTTGAGATGGCTCAAGGCTGCCAAGACGAATTCTTTTTAAACCATTTAAAGCACCCAAACGCTGTAATAATCGCCCTAGACTAGAGTTTGTATCTTTGCCGTAGCTGCCCATATTTGTGCCAGTTAGCACAAGCTCGCTATAGCCATTATCCAAAAGCTCTTTTGCTTGATTTATGATGAAATTTTCATCCATTGAGCGGCTTTTGCCCCTTACACTTGGAATTATACAATACGAACAGCTAAAATCACAGCCTTCTTGAATTTTTATAAATCCTTTTGAATGCTTAGCAAAGCCCTTTATTACATGATTTTCTACAAAATCACTTGTGCCATTTTCATAAAATTCAGCTTTATTTTCTAAAAAATTCAAAATCTTAGCTTTATTAGCAGGTGAAAATACGCCAAAAACTTTGCCCTGTGCTTGAAGTTCTAGTCCTTTGCTATCAAAGCCACAGCCTGTAAAAAGCACTTTTTTGCCAAGTGCGTTCATTTTATTTATATAATTTCGCACATCGCTATCAGCGCCGTTTGTGACGGTGCAAGAATTGACTATAATAGTATCTGCGCTACTTTCATCATCGCAAAGCACAGCACCAAGATGGGTTTTAATAAGCTCGCTATCATAAATGTTTGTCCTGCAACCAAAGGTTTTTACAAATACTTTCAAAGAATGCTACTTTCATCATTTAATATAGTTTGAGCTTTTTCATTTTTGCCAAGATAAAGCGTTTGTTTTGTGAAAGCTATCTTAATATCTGCTTCATTTTTAATCGCATCTATTATTTCAGCACTAATCGTGCTACGAAGCGCCAAAGTCGCATAAGCATTTGTTTGATACCACACGCTTATATTTATGCCAGATGGCTCAAAAATCGTGTAAATTCGTGGTTCTACATTTGTATTTTTAATGCTATATTGATCTCTTAATTTGTTCATTTTGATTTTTGCGACATCTGTGTAGCCTTTTGAGTATTGACGCACTATGTTTTTGATGATATATACAGCTTTTTTGTGATTGCTCTCAAAGGTTATCATTACATCAATTCCATCCCAGACTGTCTTCATCCCGCTATGAGTGTAGTTTGCGATAGTCTCAGTAAAAATGTAATTATTTGGGATAAAAATTATCCGTCCAGAACGGCGATTTTCTCTATATGTAGTAAGGGTAATATCTTCATAAAGTGTAATTCTAAGCAAAGAAATATCAATGATATCACCCACAATATCGCTATTTTGAAATCTCACTCTAATGCGATCACCTACATGAAAGCTGCCACCAGCTACAATGACACACCAGCCAAGCAAGCTCATAAACATATCTTTCATGGCAATGGCTAGACCTGCTGAAGCAAAACCTAAAATTGTAACCAAATATTCCACATTTTCAATATAGGCAAAAAGCAATACAAAGATGATTATTACAAAGCCAGTGATATTTATGAATTTGTTGATTGTGTAAAATTTTTGATTATTTTGTAAATAATGATGAACAAGGGCTTTTAAAACTAGCCCAATTACGATTACAGCGATGATAATACCTAAAATTCCAAAACTTTTTTTAATCTGTGCTGTGATTTTAGTATTTAGGTCAGCTATGCTTTCATCAATTTTTTTAGTATATATGTCAAATGCTGTATTTGAGGTGCTTAAAGCCAAATCAAAATCGCTAATTTGCACCTTTAATTCGCTTAAATTAGCACTTTGATTATTTTCTAGAATTTTATATTTTTCATCCAAAAGTCTTTTTGCATTTTTTAGATCCCTTAAAGCTTCGTTATAATTAGCTTTAAGCGCATTTAGATTTTTTAGCTGCGAAAAGCCAGAAATGAGCGCTAAAGGATTTGTGATATTTGGCACAGGTTCAAGATTTGGTGGGCTTAAAAGCGTGCTAAAAGGCGAGGTCTCAAACTCTTTTAAAAGCTCAATTTGCGTTTGTAAGGCACTGATTTTATTTTTGTTATT
>CALEHZ010000342.1 GCA_937875715.1 uncultured Campylobacter sp.
AAGGCAAAACTACCTTTTATTAGCGTTTTGAGTGATCCTACGATGGGCGGAGTATCAGCTAGCTTCGCATGGCTTGGCGATATTATTATTGCTGAACCTGGCGCACTAATAGGCTTTGCTGGACAAAGAGTGATAGAACAAACCATAAAAGCACAATTACCAGAAGGTTTTCAAAGAGCGGAGTTTTTGCTAGAACATGGATTAATTGATGCTATTGTGCCAAGAGGCGAACAAAAAGCATATTTAGCTAGTATGTTGCGCTTTTTTTCAAAATGATAAATATTGCTGTTTACTCTTGTTTTAAAGGCGAAGATTTCGACCTTGAGCCTTATAAAAAAGCAAGTAGTAAATGGGCAAAAATTAGCGATATAAATAAATTTAATGCTAACATTGCTAAAGCTCAAAGCGGCGGCGATATAAATCTAGCAAAAAAAAGCTATGAAAGTGCGTATAATACACATTTAGACGGCTTTTGCGTAGCACTTGATGAAAAAGGTGAGCAAATGAGCAGCGAGGATTTTGCAAAAATCTTAGCAAAGCACTCTAAAATCAGCTTTTTTATTGGCGGAGCGTATGGATTTAGTGATGAGTTTCGTTCAAAAATGAATAAACTTTTTTCACTCTCAAAACTCACAATGGCACACAAAATCGCAAAATTGGTGCTTTTTGAACAAATTTATAGGGGGCTTGCTATAAATGCAAATCATCCATATCACAAAGGAGAATAAATGACAAAAAAATATATTTTATATGCGATTATTTATGTCGCTGTTGTTGGAATACTGGTCTTTAGCGTAAATAATAGCAGTTTTTCTTTGCTTATTTTGGGTAAAGATTTTAGTCTACCTGTGGCTTTGTGGTTTATGCTCCCTGTTGCGATTTTAGCGGTTTTAAGCGCTTTACATATGGTTTATTATGGATTTAAGCATTTTTTAGAATTAAGAGCTGTAAAAAGTGATGTAGAAGCACACGATAACTTTGCTAAAGAGATTTTTTTAGGGCTTGATAGCAATAAAGATTTTAAAACACCATATTTTGATAGTTCTATTGCTTGTATAAAGGCGCTAAATCCGTGGAAAAAGCAAAATGTCAGCTTTAAAAATGAAAATTTACAAAGCGCTTATGATGTGTTTTCAAAAATAAATAATGGCGAAATTTGCGAGCTAAAAGGCTTTAAACTCCCAAAAGACAACGCACTTTTCATCCAAAATGAAACAAATAAAATTTGTTCAGATTTAAAATATGCTCTAAATATTTTAAGCTCAAAATCTAGCATAAATCCAAGCTTAGAAAGTAGTGCAAGGAATGAAATAATCACAAAAGCTGATTTTGTTCAGATTAAAAAATTTGACTTTAAATATGATTTTAGTGAAACAAAAATGCTTTTAAATCGTCATATAAATCAAGAGCTAGAAATCAGTGGTGGCGACATGCTTGAGCTTTTAAAAAATGGCAATTTTAGCGCAAACGAGTATTTAGAATGCGCTAAAATTTTAAAGAAAAAAATCGCTCCAGATTCACTTATTTCAATATTTAAAGAGGTTAAAAATCAAAATTCTCAAGCCTTTGAGAGCTATTTATACCTGCTTTATGATTTACAAATGATCGATGATTTGCGCTCTACATTACAGACCTGTGAGGGTGAAAAATTCGAGCGAATCGAGGCTTTGCTTTTCTTGCGAGACCACGGCAAAATGCTAAAAGCTGATTTTATCTATAATTTATAACATTGTTTTAATTTACTGCTTTGAATTTTATGAATTTTATAAAATTCAACACTGAATTTTATAAAATTCAGAAAATTCAAAGCAAATTATCATTGCTATTTTGTGATTGTGCTATTA
>CALEHZ010000343.1 GCA_937875715.1 uncultured Campylobacter sp.
GGTTTCATATCTGAACCAGCAAAAAACTCTATATTATTTATTATTTCCATATCCTCTTTTGATATTTCAAAATCAAACAAATTTAAATTCTGCTGCATTCTCTCTCTACTCTCAGATTTAGGAAGTGGTATTACTTCATTTTGCAAACACCATCTTAGGCAAAGCTTAGCTACTGATACATCATATTTTTTAGCTATTTCTAATAATGTTTCATGATTTAACATTTTCCCTTTTCCTAAAGGTGCCCAAGCTTCTAAAACTATATTTTTTTCCCTACAAAAATCAATTGTTTCTTTTCTTACTAGGCCTGGATGAAACTCTATTTGATTAACAGCTGGTACAACTTCTGAGTTATTTAATATCGTTTCTAAATGCTGTTTTAAAAAATTTGAAACACCTATTGTTTTTGCTCTTCCTTCTTTATATATTTTTTCTAATGCTCTCCATGTGTCTATATTTGTCTTTTCATCATTATTTTTTGGCCAATGTATTAAAAATAGGTCAACATAGTCTAAATCTAAATTTTTTAAAGTGTTTTCAAAAGATTTTAATGTGTTTTCATATCCCATTGAGTCTTTCCAAACTTTACTTGTAATAAATAAGTCTTCTCTTTTAACATTACTTTGTTTTATAGCTTTTCCTATTTCTAACTCATTTTTATATGCAGATGCTGTATCTATATGTCTATATCCAACTTCAATTGCTTTTTTTATAATATTAATACATTCATCCCCAGTAACTAATGAAGTACCAAACCCTATACTTGGTATATATTTTCCATTATTTAATTTTACTTGCCTAGCGTTATATGACATAACTTAGTGCCTCCACTATTTCTTTATCTCTTCATATATATCTAATAATTTTTCCATCAATATTTCCTGTGAGTAATTTTTCTTTGCATACTCCTGTAAATAATTAATATCAAAAGTTTTTTTACCATTTAATGCTTCATTTATTGCATATAAATTATACTCGCTGTGCTCGACCATTACAAGCTTTGAGCAGCCAAAACGAAGGCAGAGCTTACAAAGCTCAGAGCCGATTGTTCCGCCAGCACCTGTGATTAAGACCACCTTGCCACCAATGAATTCTTTGATAACATCGCTATTTAAGTCCTTTGGCTTTCTAGCAAGTAAATCTTCAATGCTGATATCTTTGATGTTTGCATCATCACCAAGCAATGAAAAGAGCTTGATTTTTTTAAAGCCAAGTTCTGTTAAATGCGAGTGTAAGGCGTTTAGCTCAGTTGGACTTAGTTTTTTGCTGATTATTGCGGTGCTTATGCCATCTTCTATGTATTTTTTAAGCTCACTCATAGACCCTACTAAAAAATCAGCACAAGTAGTTCCAACGACCTCTTGGCGTGGATCTACAATGCCAAGAGCGTAGTAACTAGCATAGCCGTGAGTAAAGCCATTTAGTAATTGTAAGGTTTTATTTGTCGCTCCAATTATCACGCAAGCTTCTCCAGTTTGAGGCTTGCGAAAGTCCAAAAACACACGCTTTGAGATGCGTAAAGCACCCATTAAAAGTAGTGCTAAAAGCGCATCAATTAAAATCACGCTTCTAGGAAAGGGCTCAAAAAATTCATAAAAAGCAAAGAAAGCACCGGTAAAAACAAGAGCTGAAATAGCACAGATTATTGCCATTTTACGAGCTTCACGCAGGGCAAAAAATCTCCACGGCACTCTATAAATGCCAAATTTGTAGGTTAAAATCAGTCGCAAAAGTGTCATAAAAGCGGCGAATTTTATCATTCCTGGCACAAAAATATCTGGAATCTCGCCAGAAAAACGAAGCAAAAAAGCAAAATACGCACTAAGCGCAAAAATGATTATATCGCAAAAAACAAAAAACGCTATGCGCCTAAATTTCGTAGCCCTAAACATAAATAGCCCTAATTATAAGAATTAAACTTGTAATTTTAGCCTATAAAAAGCTTTTTTAAGCTTATTTTTGAAAAAAAATTTTTGAATTTTATAAAATTTGGTAGCTTTTAAAAAATTCAGGCTTTGAATTTTTTGTATGTATATTTTGACTAAATTAAGTCTAAAAAAATATAATCGCTTATTTAAAGGGAGAATATGAATAAGATTTTTGCTTTAATTTAATAAACTCTTTGGCATAGAATTTCAAAAAATTCAAACAAACTCACAAACTAGAATTCTGCCAAAATGGAGTTTTTAGAGCTTTGAATTTTCTGGGTGAATTTTTTGCGTGAATTTTCTGGCTGAATTTTATAAAATTCATTTTTTTAAATATTAAATATTTAAGCAAATTTTAGCTAAAATCCACGATTTGAATTTTATGAAAAAGGGCAAAAATGATTACTTATAAAGACTCTGGTGTTGATATAGACGCAGGAAACAGCTTTGTTGAGGGAATAAAGCCTTTTGTAGCAAGCACACAAAATTCTAGCTGTATCGGTGGAATCGGCTCATTTTCAGGTGCTTTTGCCATGCCTAGTGGCTATAAAGAGCCGGTTTTGCTAGCTGCTACTGATGGTGTGGGAACAAAGCTTAGATTAGCAATTGATCTTGGCAAATACGATACTGTGGGCATCGATCTAGTCGCAATGTGCGTAAATGACCTTATTTGCAACTTTGGCAAACCTTTGTTTTTTTTAGATTATTACGCTACTGCCGCTCTTGATATAAACTCAGCAAAGCTTGTAGTAAAGGGCATCGCCGAGGGCTGTAAGCAAGCAAGTTGCGCGCTAATTGGCGGTGAGACTGCTGAGATGCCTAGCATGTATGCTAAAAATGATTTTGATTTAGCTGGCTTTGCTGTGGGCGTGGCTGAAAAAGAGCAGATTGACAGGCGAAATTTCGTCCAAAACGGCGATATTTTGCTGGCTTTGCCAAGCTCTGGACTTCATTCAAACGGCTTTTCACTTGCGCGCGCTGTGATAAAAAAACTAGGGCTTGATTTAAACTCTAGCTTTGATGGACGCACTTTGGGCGAAACTCTTTTAGAACCAACTAGAATTTATGTCAAAGAATTTTTAGCCTTAAAAGAGCATATAAAGGCACTTGCGCACATCACAGGTGGCGGAATTGTAGAAAATCTGCCTCGTGTATTTCCTAATAATTTGGGCGCAAAAATCGATGAAAAGGCGATAATTCGCCCAGAAATCTTTGATTTACTAGCTAAAGAAGTTCAAATTAGCGAAATGCGCCGCACCTTTAACTGTGGCGTTGGCATGGTGCTTGTAGTAAGCAAAGAAAATGCTGGCTTCGTGCTAAGCAACAGCGATGCTTACGCAATAGGCGAAGTTTGCGAAGGCAGCGGAGTTAAATACTGCTAGTATTTTTTAACTGAATTTTATAAAATTCAGTTAAAAAATTCACTTTTATTTGGCTGAATTTTATGAAACTGCAGCAACTGCAGCGATTTTATAAAATTCACTTTTTATAAAATTCACTCAGCCAAAAGCTCGTTTATTAGCGGTAAAATCGCTGCTGCTAAAGCTTTGTGATCTTGGTTACTCATGTGAATCTCATCCATTTCATGCGCAGAACCTATAATTTTACCAGCGTCTAAAAACTTAACATTTCTTTGAAAGGCTAGCTTTTGAAGTTCGCCGTTAAATACTTTTGAGTTTGTGCTAAGCGCCTTTTTTGCTTTATCCCCCAAAAAACTAGGCTCTAAAAGTGGCGGTGCAATGACTAAAATTTTTCTAACACCAGCTCTTTTTAAATCGCTTAAAAGCAGACTATAATACTCACTCATACTCTGCGGACTAGCGCCAAGCGCAAGGTCGTTTGTGCCTAGCATGATTACAGCGATTTGAAATTTTGCGTCTTTTAAGAGCGTTCTTAAAGCTCTAATGCCGTTAAATTCAGCATTTGGTATATCAAGAGCTATTGTTCTGCCGTTTTTAGCGTTGATTTGTGCTGTGATTTTGTCTTTTAACTCATTTTTAATGATACCAGCAAAAGTGCTATTTTCATCATGCGTGGCGTTTAAATCAGCCTTTGTGCCAAGCGTGTTTGAATCGCCAAAAAACAGCACACTAACAGGCTCAGCCAGACAAAAACAGCCAAAAAGGCAAAGTAAAAATAATTTTTTCATTTTAGTCCTTTAAATCCCAATTTATCGGCTCTATGCCGTGATTTTTTAAGTAATTATTACATTTTGAAAAAGGCTTTGAGCCAAAAAATGCGCCTTTTGCCAAAGGGCTAGGATGCGCTGCTTTTAGCACCAAATGCTTGGTCTCATCTATCAAATCAGCCTTTTTTTTGGCAAAATTTCCCCAAAGCATAAAAACTAGATTTTGCTTTTTATCACTTAGTGCTTTTATCGCAGCATCTGTGAAGTTTTGCCAGCCAAAAGTAGCATGAGAGTTTGAAATTCCAGCATTTACGCTAAGCGTGGCATTTAGCAGCAAAACACCTTGTTTTGCCCATGCTGACAAATCACCGCAAAAAAGGCTTGTATCAATGCCAAGGTCGCTCTCAATTTCTTTAAAAATATTTTTAAGACTTGGTGGAATTCTCACGCCCTTTGGCACAGAAAACGATAATCCCATCGCTTCATTTTCGTTTATATAAGGATCTTGCCCTAAAATCACGCATTTTACATTATCAAAAGGCGTTAGATTAAAAGCATTGAAAATCAAAGAACTTGGTGGATAGACTTTGTGCAAAGCCTTTGCTGCTAATAACTTTGCTTTAAGCTCGCTAAAATAAGGGCTTAAAAACTCATCTTTAAGGGCGTTTTTCCAGCCACTTTCTATTTTTACATTATCTAAATTTATTGAAGTATTCATAAGAATTATAAAGTAGAATTCAGAATTTTTTAGAAAATTCTAGAATTTTTTCAAAGATTATAAAGCTTTTTTAGCTGCTTCTACAATCTTAGCAAATGCGGCTGCATCGCTCATAGCAAGGTTTGCTAGAACTTTGCGGTCAAGCTCGATATTTGCTTTTTTAAGCCCGTTCATAAAACGAGAATAGCTAATGTCATTTAGGCGACATCCAGCATTGATACGGATGATCCAAAGACGGCGAAAATCACGCTTTTTAGCCTTCCTGTCACGGAAAGCATACACCAAAGAGCGCTCTAATTGCTCTTTTGCTTTTCTAAAATGTTTGTGTCTTGCGCTGAAAAATCCACGCGCTAATTTTAAGACTTTTTTATGTCTTCTGCGGCGAACTACGCCTGTTTTAACTCTTGCCATTTTATTTTCCTTTTACTTGTGGCGCCCTTTTTAAGGGACTTTGCCTAAGCGGCGGTTAAATTAAATTTAGAATTTAAAAATTCTAAAAAACCTTATTTACAAAGCATTTTGCGAACGCTAGCTTCGTTTGTGCTATCTACATATTGAGAGCTGCGAAGATTGCGTTTTCTTTGCGGTGATTTTTTGGTCAAAATGTGAGAGCGAAACGCTGAACCACGCTTGATTTTATTCTTGCCTAGTTTAAAGCGTTTTGACGCACTTTTGACGGTTTTCATCTTTGGCATTTGCGTATCCTTTCATTAAAAATTTAAGCTTGAAATTATAGCAATTTATGCTTAAAACTAGCTTTTTTTGTGTATTTTTTTGCGGTGAATTTATATAGCTAGATTTTTTGTTTAGAAAATAAAAAGTGAATTTTATAAAATTCAAGCTCTAATTTATGCTCTTTAATACTGCAATAAAGTTAAATTTTATAAAATTCAACTTGAATTTTATAAAATTTTTTTAATAAACTAAATCCAGCTCGCCGTTTAAATTAAGAACATAATTTCCATCTAAAGTCGCTATAAGCGTAATTTGTGGCAGCATTTCTGGGATAGAATTTCCCACTGCGTAAAGCTGAGAATTTACTCCGTCACTTCCTAGCAAATATGAATCCCCAAAGCTAGCAAATTTCGTTAAATTCATCATTGTAAGCGGATTTAAAAGCCCTACTTCACCAGGCAATAAATATCCGTCCGTATCAGCCAAAACCACGTCTTTAAGCTTGATTTTTTCATATCCGCTAACTAGTCCTATTTGTGAATTAGAATCGAGCTTTAAAGTATCACTACCATTTTCTCCATCAGTGCTTTCTAGGCTTACGCCACTAAAATCGTTATAGTCATCGCTTGCGCCAGCTTTTACATTTGTGATATTATTGCCTTTTGTATCAAAAAGATGACTTTTATATTTATAAAAGCCCTCGCCACTAAGCTGAGTTA
>CALEHZ010000344.1 GCA_937875715.1 uncultured Campylobacter sp.
GATACTTAAAATTTTTTAAGCCTGAATTTTATGAAATTACTTTGTTAGCTCACTTGGCAGCTCAAAAATCGCACCAAAGTCTTTTGTAAGTGGCGCACGAAATTTAAGCCCCAAAATCTCAGTCTCATAAGAGTGTAAAAACACACGCTTTGCGCTGCTTTTAGCGTATTTTGTATCTCCATAAATGCCTAGTCCTGCGTAAGCTAAATGAAGCCTGATTTGATGAGTGCGACCGGTGTCAATTTCTATTTTTGCCAAAGTTTTTTTGCCTTCGCACATAAGAGGCTCCACCCTTGTAATAGCGCTTTTACCATGCTTTTCATCAATTTTACTTATTGCGCCACTTTTGGTTTTAATCGTGGTTATTGGCAAAGTTATTTCTAAGCTTTCAGCCAAAATTCCACAAAGCACCGCAAAATAAGTCTTTTTTACACGCAGAGCCTTAAACTCATTTATCGCTTTTTGCCGAAATTCTTCATTCTTTGCTAGTAGCAAAACACCGCTAGTTTCTTTATCAAGCCTATTTAAAAGCACGATATTTTCATTATTTCTAGCTAGATTTTCAGCGATTTTTTCGCTCACAGCAAAGGCAGGTTTATTAAGCGCGATTATTTCATCATTTTCAAAAATAATCTTTGGCTTCTCAATGCGTGTGATTTTAAACTCAGTTTTTTCGCTAATTAGCGCCCTTGCGATGATGATTTTCTCGCCCTTTGCGCTTACAAGTCCAGCATCAATCATCGCCTTTGCTTCGTTATTTGAAATTCCTTCTTGTTTGGCTAAAAGTTTATATGCTTGTAACATTTCTATCCCTTTAAAATGCTTATTATTTCATTAAAATCGCATTTATTTGTAATTTTTGAACTAAATTTTTCATGTGCAAAACTCTCAATTTGAGCAAAATTTTGCGCTATTTTGATACCTTCTACGCACGGATACAAGGCTCTTTGATTGTGATAAAACGCCCCTGAGATTATCCCACAGCCAAAAAACGCTGGCTCAAAAGGATTATGTCCGCCGATTTTATCAAAAAACGACCCGCAAAGCACCACCACATCAGCAATAGCATAAATATTTATTAGCTCACCGATTTTATCAATTAGCACGATTTGCGCCTTTAAATTCTCATCTTCGCTAAGCTTTGAAATACTTAAATTATGTTCTTTTGCGTATTTTGAAGCAAGAGCAAAAACAAAATCAAACCTTTGTGGATGGCGTGGAGCGATGATTAACTGCTCATTTTGCCTAAGTTTAAAAAATTCTAAAGCTCCACTTTCTTCGTCTTCGTGCGAAGAGGCTAAAACGATAATATGCGTAAAATTTTTTGTAAAATTATGGGTAATTTTTGGCTCATTTATAGATTTTATATTGCCAAGAATTTTTATATTTTTAGCACCTAGAATTTCAAGTCTTTCATCATCGCCCTTGCTTTGAGCTAGCACCAAATCTACATAAGAAAAAAGCGCCTTATAATACGCCCCAAACGCCTTATAACGACCAAAACTACGCTTGCTTACACGAGCATTTAGCAAAATCGTTCTGGCGCCTTGTTTTTTGGCATATTTAAAAAGATTAAGCCAAAGTTCAGCCTCAAAAACGACCAAAGTATCGCACTTTTTTAACCAAAAAGGTAAAAAGCACTCAAAAGGCAAAAAACTAGAATTCTCGCATATTTTAAGAGCTTTTTCATATCCTGTGGCTGTCGCTGTGGTAATCCTTACGCTATAACCTTCTTTAAGCAGCGTTTTTACGATATTTTCAATGCTACTTACCTCGCCCAAAGAACAAGCGTGAAAATGAAAATTTGCGTATTTTAAAGGTGGATTTTTGTAAAGAAAAAATCTTGCTAAAAGGCTGTTTGTGGAGTGCGAAATTCTAGAATTTGAATTTTTTAGAATTCTATACTTGCGCTTAAAACTCGCCAAGAAAATAATCGGCGAGCAAAGCACAAGCAAAATAGCGCAAAGTGCGTTATACACGCCCTACTCTTTTGCGCTAGTTTTTTTAGTTGTGGTTTTTTTAGTAGTTGTAGATTTTTTTGTGCTAGTTGTTTTTTTAGCAGTAGTTTTTTTAGCTACCACCGGTTCAGTGATAATCTCTTCTGCGCTTAACTCACTATAAAGAATTCTGCCACAATGCGGACAAGTTGTGATATTTTCACTTCTTACAACTTCGCTAAAAGTCTTGTCATTTACACGCATAAAGCAGCCATAACAAGCTTGTTTTTTCATCGGCACAACAGCTGTATTTTTCGCCCATTTGCGAATTTTTTCATAAAAGCCTAGCACTTTTTGATTGATTTTTGCTAGTAAAGCGTCTTTTTGTTTATAAAGTCCTTTTTTACTTTCTTCAATCTCTTTTAAACTTGCTTCAACTTCGCTTTTAGCGCTTTCTAAATCAGCTTTTGCGCTTTTAATCTTCTCATTTAGCTCAGCCAAATCAGCCTTTTTGATCTCCACAGCCTTTTCATTGCGCTCTATATCTTCGTTTAAGCTCTCTAATTGCTATTTTGTAAGTGTTTCTTCGCTTTGAGTAGCCTCAATTTCTTTTTCTTTTTTCATTTCAGCACCGT
>CALEHZ010000345.1 GCA_937875715.1 uncultured Campylobacter sp.
ATCCTTGCCATTTACCAAAAGTTCGCCTTTTTCTAGACACACTTCCAAAAATTCATTTGCTTTATTTTCATCTAGCTTTAACTCACTAACCATCTCTTTTATTCTAGCTGTTTTTTGCTCTTCAAAAAACGTCATCCATTTATTGCTTAAATTGCTATAATCGCCACTTATTTCTAATTTATCCAAAAATTTCATAATCAGCTCTTGCTTACTTTTTAGGCTTATATCAGCACCGATTTTAGAGCGGATTGTCTCTTTAAAATCAGCGATATTGCCGCCACTTTGCCCTGCTTGTTCAAAAAGTGCTAGTAAATAGCTTCTATCTACCACATACTGCGACAAAATATCAACACTAATAAATTCTAAATCATCGCTAATGTCCTTTTTATCAGCTTTTTGCTTTTCAAACTCAGCTTTGATTTTATCATATTTGCTTAGCAGATTTTCAAGCTCTCGCTCATTTATAAAATCACTTTCAAAAACATTTTTATCAAACTCGCTAAAATTCTCTAAAATATTCTTTAATTTCAAAATATCTCTAAACACATTTAAAAACTTAATTTGCGCATTCTCATCAGGCAGTTTATCAATATCTCCAAGAGATTTTAATTCATCAATTTTAGCCTTAAACTCGCCCAAATACTCATCAAATCCCTTAGCAAAAAGGCTAGATTTTTCTTTGCTTACATTATCGCTATTTGCGTATAATCTCAAAGCATCATCAATATTTTTTTGTAGATTTCTAAACAAATAAACATTTCCAAAGCTTTTTAGCTCGTTATAAATGCGATTCGTGCGTGAAAATGCTTGTATTAAGCCATGCATTTTTAGATTTTTATCCACAAAAAGCGTATTTAAGCACTTTGCATCAAAGCCGGTTAAAAACATATCAACCACGACCAAAATATCAATTTTTTTATCCTCTGGCTTTTCATTGCCCATTAGTTTTGCTATATTTTTATAGTAATCTTTCAAATCGCTTATTGTATAGCTAGTGCCAAAATTATCATTATATTCATCTATCGCTTGTTTCAAAAAGCCTAGATTTTCATTATCCATTCCGCTTGTATTTAGGCTTTCTTCTTCATTTTCATCGCTTAAATTTTGTGTAAAAATAATAGCCACTTTTAAATGTGAATTTTTCTCTTTTATTTGTCTATTTAGCTCGTTATAATACATTTTTGCCATGCTTATTGACTGCGTGGCTAAAATACTATTAAAAGAGCCTTTATGAGTAATTTTATAAAATTCATTTAAAATAAAACTAACATTATTTTCTATTCTAGCTGGGTTTTGTAGCGCTTTTTCTTCATCTATTGCTTCTACTTCTTCATCTTTAAGGCTATCTTTTGCCTTTATAGCACTAGTAAGTGCGATGTTAAATTTCAGCACATTTTTATCTCTAATCGCATCAGTTATATTATAAGTATGAAGTCTTTCGCCAAAGGTAAAATCCGTGGTATTATAAAAAGTATTTGCGCTAGAATTTTCATCAAATATCGGTGTGCCAGTAAAGCCAAAAAGATGATATTTTTTAAAAGTATTTGTAATTTTTTTGTGCATAGACCCAAAGTTTGAGCGATGACATTCATCTATTATTATTATTACCACTCTTTCATTATACAAAGCAAAATCTTTATTTAAAGCCTTTACAAATCTTTGAATTGTAGTTATTATGATTTTATTATCGCCTTTTAAAAGACTTTCTAGTGTTTTGCTGTTTTTAGCGCCATTTGCTGCGCCTTTTTCAAACTTTTCGTATTCTTTCTCTGTTTGTGAGTATAGATCTTTTCTATCTACTACAAAGATTACTTTTTTTACTCCCTCACATTTACTTGCCATGATAGCTGTTTTAAAGCTAGTTAGAGTTTTGCCAGATCCTGTGGTGTGCCAGATATAGCCGCCAGCTTGGTTTGTGCCAGCCTCATTGGCTGAATTTTCTACTTTATTTATTATTCTTTCAACTGCTGCGATTTGATAAGGTCTTAAAATCCTTAACTCCTTATCCGCACCCAAAACGCTGTATTTAAAAAGCACTTCTAAAAGCGTCTTTTTAGCCATAAAAGTAGCGCTAAAATCCTTTAAATCATTTATTAGCACATTTTTGCTATCACTCCACGCAGAAGCAAAATCATAGTTTATAGCAGTATTTGAAAAATACTCACTATAAGTGCCATTTGAGATTATATAAATCTGCGTATAGCCATAAAGGCTATCTTCGCTCATTTGCCTTTTGTATCTTTGGATTTGGCTAAAAGCATTTTTTAGGCTCACACCACGCCTTTTTAGCTCTATGTGTGCTAGTGGCAGACCATTTACTAGCACGCTTACATCATAGCGATTTTCGCCGCCTGCGACTCTTTTTTGCCAAATTTGATTTATTACTTGAAGTTTATTATTTTCTAAATTTTTCAAATCAAATATATTTATATTTTGGCTTTCGCCATTATCTAGCGTGATTTCAAGCCTTTCACCGCCACCATAAATCATATTTGATTTTTCATACACATTTTTAAAGCTTAAAATATAATTTTTTATTTGCTTAAACTCATCAGCACTTAATCTTATATTATTTAGCTCTTCGCAGCATTTCCATACATTTTGCCACAGTGCATTATCATCTTTTATATCATTTTTATACTCATAGCCGTTTTTTACAAGGTCATTTATAAACTCATTTTCTAGCTGTTCTTCGCTTTGATACTCTCTTTCATTTTGGATTATTTTTTCATAATTGTCTAAAATTATCATTTTTTCTCCTTTTATGTTTTTGAGTGAATTTTATAAAATTCACTTTTTATAAAATTCACAATTGAATTTTTTAAAAATCCAATAATCTATCACGCCAATACCCATATTGCTTTTGCCTAAGTTCTATTTCTTTTGGAATTCCTGCGCTAAATCCATTTGCTAGTTCATTTAAAGAATCTAGAATTTTTACTATTCTTTCTTGTTCATCAAGTGGTGGCAAGGGGATTTCAAATTTCCTAATATTGCTCATAGTTAAATTTTCCATAGATGATTTATTTAAATATTTAGATAATTCACAATCTTTAAAAAAAGAACTTTGAAAATAATATAAAACAAATTTCGGCAATATTTCATTACTTGTAAATCTTATACGAGCAACATTAGGTGCTAGATAATATTTATCGTTTTTATCTATTAAAGCTATTTGACCTATTGTGCCAACATAAGTAAAAAGCATATCATTTAAATACAACTTACTTCTATTTAATTTTGTAAAATCGCTTTCATCAATATATTTTACTTTTGATAAATCTAAAATTCCATTTTTTACATTTAAACCTCTTAAAGCTATAATCTTTCCATTGTCTGAATATTTTACATATTTTGTAAATTCAAAACCAGCTAATTTTGTAACTTCGCCAACTTCGCCGAGTTTGTAAATTCTAGAATTCCTAGCATTTGTGATAAGGTGATTTAGATAATATTTATATTGTTTTTCGCGCGCAGTTTTTTCAAGCACAAGGCTACGCACAAGGCTACGCACAAGGCTACTAAAACTATCTAAAACCTCTACAATCTTATTTTGAACCTCTAAACTCGGCACAGGTATTTTAAAATTTTGTAAATCACTTTTATTTAAAGCAGGTATTGCGCTACGAGAAACAAGTTTATTCATAATATTATTTTCGTTCGCTTTATAAAAATAATAAACAAATTTTGTATTTAAAAATTTTATATCTTTTGAACGAAAAGGATAACAAAGACCACCAGCCCAAAATTTTTCATCAATGTAATAAGCAAAACCAGCATATTCGCCTCTTGATGATACGCATATTGTATCGCCCTCATTATTAAATTTATCATAATATCCATAATGCTCTCGAGCTGAATTTCTAACAGGAAATTCGCCATTTTCAATAAGCTTATCTTTTGATAATGTGCCAGTTTTTAAAAAATCGCAAACATCCCCCAAAGCGTGGAATTCCACATTTTTACAATTTTGCTTAATAAATTCTAGAATTTTCATTATTTATCTCGCTTTTATTCTAATTCTTTTAAAATTTGTTCTATTTTTTCTCTTAGTATTTTTTGCTCATCGAGGCAGGTTTTTAGCTCTGTATTTATCTCGTTTATATCTAAGATTTCAGCTTTGGCAGTAGCTAGGTAGGCACTTGGGCTTAGATTTGCTTGGTTTGCGATGATTTCATCATTTGGGACAAGAGCAGAAAATTCACTATTTTGCCTATTTTTATAAAATTCAAAAATTTTATTTATATTTTCATCACTTAAAAAGTTATTATTTGTAGCTTTTTCATAAAATTCACTTGCGTTTATAAATAGCACAGATTCATCTTTTTTACGCTTTTTAAGCACCATTATACAAGTAGCAATTGATGTGCCAAAAAAGAGATTTTCAGCTAAGTTTATCACAGCATCAACAAAGTTATTTTTGATCAAATACTCTCTAATTGTCTTTTCTGCCCCGCCTCTATACATAATGCCAGGAAAGCACACAATAGCAGCTGCGCCAGTGTCTTTAAGGGCGTAGAGTGAGTGCATGATAAAGGCTAGATCAGCTTTGCTTTTTGGCGCTAGTTTGCCAGCTGGTGTGTAGCGCTCATCAGCTGCTAAAAGAGCATCATCTTCGCCGTCCCATGTTATGCTATATGGTGGATTTGAGACTATTATATCGGCTTTGAAGTCTGCTTTGTCTATGCTGGTTTGTGTATCATTTGCCTTTTTAAAGCTAGGATTTACGAGCGTATCGCCATAAGTGATAGAAAAATTCTCATAGCCCACATCGTGTAAAAACATATTTATTCTACATAAATTAAAAGTAGTTGGATTTATCTCTTGTCCGTGAAGTTCTGGCTTCATGCCTTTTTCTTTGGCTAGTTTTAAAGCCTTTAAAAGCAGTGAGCCAGACCCACAAGCTGGGTCGTAGATAGTTACGCTTTTTTGATCTTTTATATCATTAAATGCTAAATCTGATAGAAGTTTGCTCACACTTGGCGGAGTGAAAAACTCTCCACCACTTTTACCAGCTTGGCTAGCATACATACTCATCAAATATTCATACGCATCGCCTGCGGTATCGTTTATAGTAGCACCATATGAGTTAAAGCCGATTTCATTTATAGCTTTCATTACTTCGCAAATTGTTTTATTTCTAAGGTTTAGATTACCACCAAGGCGATTTGAGCTTAAATCTATATCATTAAAAAGCCCTTTTATATCATCTTGGCTAGGTTTGTTTTGCGCTGAGCTTTCTATATTTGCAAAAACAGATTTTAGAATTTCATTTATTTGCTCTTCGTTTTTATCAATATCTTTTATAATATTTGAAAACAATTGAGACGGCAAAATAAAAAAGCCTTTTTGGCGCACGATTTCATCTTTTGCGCCCAGAGCTTCATCATCGTTCATTATAGCGTAATTAACGCCATCATTGCCTTCATTTATGTATTTTTCTAAATTTTCACTAATAAAACGATAAAAAAGCATACCTAAAATATATTGTTTAAAATCCCAGCCATCGACTGCTCCACGCAGCTTATTTGCCATTTTCCAAATACTTTGATGAAGTTCGTTTCTTTCGCTATTATTCATAAAAATCCTTTGTAATTTTTCGTATAATTATAGCAGTTTTTAAAGGCTTATTTAAGATAAAATGCTTTTTGCGAATTTTGAATTTTATAAAATTGAATTTTTTAGCAATTAAATACAATTATTTAGCAAAAATAACAAGTCAATTTTGCGATAAATTTTGCTATAATTTTGGAGTTTTTTGTAATTTTTTATAGCAAATTGGAGCAAAATTGCTTGATAATATTGTGAATTTTTTGGTTGAGCTTGTGGCGTCTTGGGGATATTTTGGCATTATTGCCTTAATGGCACTAGAAAGCTCGTTTTTTCCATTTCCAAGCGAGGTTGTGATGATTCCGGCTGGATTTTTGATAGCAAAGGGCGAAATGAGCTTTGTTGGTGCTATTTTCAGCGGAGTTTTTGGCTCACTTTTGGGCGCACTATTTAACTATTATTTGTGCTATTTTTTTGGACGAGAACTTATCTTAAAATACGGAAAATTTATAGGAATCAACGAAAATAAAATGAATAAATTTGAAAATTTTTTTAATAAATATGGTGAGATTTCTACATTTTCTTGTAGGCTGCTGCCTGGAATTCGCCAGTATATCAGCCTGCCTGCTGGTTTAGCAAAGATGGATATTTGGCGTTTTAGCCTTTTTACCACGCTTGGGGCTAGCATTTGGGTGGCTGTGCTAGTAATTTTGGGCTTTGGCTTTTATCACAGCCAAGATTTAATTGATGAATATCTACACTATATCATCATTTGCTTAGCTTTATTTGTCTTTGTAATCTGCGCAATTTATTTTTACATAAAAAGGGGTAAAGATGCAAGTTTGTGATGTATTTGAAATAATTCAAAGTATGAAGTTTAAAGCCAAAAAAGAAAGCCTAAGCCTAAAAAATGCCTTAAATAGAGTATTAGCTGATGATATTTATGCCACAAAAGACTTGCCGGCTTTTGATAATTCTGCCCTTGATGGCTATGCTTTTGATTTTGAGGATATAAATTTGCCTTTAAAGGTGGCAGGGACGATATTTGCAGGCGATACAAAAAACTATAAATTAAAAAAACAAACTTGCTATAAAATTATGACAGGTGCTGCTTTTGCTAGTGGTGCAAATACTGTGGTGGCGATTGAGGATGCTAAATTTGATGAAAATGGCGCTTTGCTAGCCCCAAAAGAGACTAAAAAAGACAATGCTAGAAAAATAAAAGGCGAAGAAATCAAATGTGGCGAGCTAATTTTAAAGGCTGGGACTACGCTAAGAGCGTGCGAAATCATGCTTTTAGCAAGCCAGGGAATTAACAAAATTAAAGTTTATAAAAAGCCAAAAATTGCACTACTTAGCAGTGGAAGCGAGATAAAAGAACCATGGCAAAAAGCAAGCACTAAGCAAATCTATAATGCAAACGCAAGTGGAATTTTAGCACTGCTTGATGACTTTGAAGTGGATTATTTTGGCATTATAAAAGATAATAAAAAAGAGCTTTTAAAAAATTTAAAAAAGGCTTTAAAATATGATATAATCATCACCACAGGTGGAGCTAGTAAAGGCGATGCAGACTATATGACAAAATGCCTTGAAAAGCTTGATTTTAAGGCGCTTTTTAGCTCAATTAACTTTCGTCCAGCAAAGCCTACGAAGTTATACAAAAGTGCAAAAAATTTAGCTATTGTGCTGCCAGGAAATCCGCTTTCGTGCTTTATTGCGTGTTATCTTTTTGCTTTGCCGATTTTAAAGAAGGCTATGGGCTGTGAAAATGCCTTAAATCCTAGCTTTGAAGCTAGTTTTAAAGGGCAAATTAAATTAAATGCTATTAGAGATAATTTAGTAATTGGCAGATATGAAAATGGCGAATTTGAGGCATTTAATGGCGGAAAATTCAGCCCATCGCAAATTTCTCCACTTACCAAAAATAACGCATTTACCATAGTTAGCGCAGGCGTTAGCGAGCTAAAAGAAAAAAGTTTAATAAAAATTTATAAAATCTATTGACAAAAGGATAAAAAAGTGATACAATTCCACTTCGTTTTTAATCGCGGGAATAGCTCAGTGGTAGAGCACAACCTTGCCATGGTTGGGGTCGCGAGTTCGACTCTCGTTTCCCGCTCCATCTTTTTACTTCTATTTTTATTTTCAAGTCTTTTTAGCGTTACGATAAAAGAGAGTTTAACAGAGCTTTTGAGCCAAAAATATCCAAATATTCAAGTTGAATTTTTAGAAATTCAAACGCCAAAAAATCTGCCAAATGACATCGCCACTTATGTTTTAAAAGAAGTGATGATTACAAGCATAAATGGCGTAAATGGCGGCGCAAAGGCTGTTTTTGATAATGGCGACGGCATCACAAGCATCAATTTTAAATTTGAAATATCTGCAAAAATGCCTGTGCTAATTGCTACCAGCGACATTGCAAAAGGCGAAATTGTAAGCGATGTAAATGCGCAGATTTTGCTCACTCCATTTGAAAACTACGACAAAACCATGCTTGATAGCATGCCTGAAAATAAACTAGCCAAAAATAACATTAGAGCAAATACGCCAATTAAACTAAATAATATTTATGCGCCAAAAGATGTTTTAAAGGGCTCTACGCTGATTTTAGAAGTGCGTGATGGCTCGGTTGTTATTCAAAGTAGCGCAGTGGCTACAAGTGATGCAAATATCGGCGATACAATCGAAGTTCGTCAAGGCTCACTTCGCCAAAAAGCAAAAATTATTAGCAAAAATAAGGCTGTAATTGAATAAAATTTGCAAAAATATAGTAAAATTTCGGCTTTTAATTTTGCTAGCGCCCCGTTGGGTCTGAATTTTCTGATTTTTAGAAAATTCAGTTTTGAATTTTTGAATTTTTTGATTTTTAGAAAATTCAGTTTTAAATTTTCTGATTTTTAGAAAATTCAGTTTTGAATTTTTTGAATTTTTAGAAAATTCAGAA
>CALEHZ010000346.1 GCA_937875715.1 uncultured Campylobacter sp.
AAAAGAGGCAAATAATCCATCTTTTAGCTCTATTTTATCGCTACTAGCGCCGTTTTCTTCCATTGCTAAAACTTTGCGAATATTTTGATTTACCATCGCTAGCTGCTTTTCTAAGGCTGTGATTTGTGCGCTAATCTCAGCGATCATCGCCTGCGTTTTAGCATCAGTGCCACTAAAGCCTTGTAAGGCAAGGGCATCGCTAGCTTGTTCTTGGCGTTGCTTTAATGTGGTAATGGCGTTTTTTAAAGGCACAGAGAGATTATAAATCCCACCGCCTACTGAAATATTACTCATAAAGTGTAAATCGGCAAAAGGTAAAAAAAGTTAATAGAAATATTAAAAATTCAAGCTTTAAAAATCAATTTTGTAATATTTTGTAGTATTATGAAAGGCTTGGCAAGTTTTCTTTAAAAATCTCTAAAATTTCAATTTCATCTTGCTTAATTCTAAAAACAATCACATAGCCTTTAAAAATCAAATCACGGACATTTTTATCATCTAAAATAGCGTTTTTACGGCATCTAAATGGCATAAATGTAAGGGATTTTATCTTTTTAAAAGTTGATTTCTAAAAGCTAATGCACGCTCTGGGCTGTCTTTTGCGATAAAATCAATAATTATATTTAATCTATCTTTAAAATTACTAGTTAAGATAATTGTCATAAATACTTCTCTATCGTTTTTTGTGTGCTTTCATAGACTTCATCAAGCGTATAAAACTCCATTTTCCCAGCCTTTACAAGCTCATAAGTTTGTTTTAAGCTTTCTTTATCACTTTGGCTTAAATACTCATCATTTATACTCAAAACTGCGTTTTCATCCACACTTTTAAGCGCTTTTTTCATCGCTTCAAGCCCTTTGTCAAATAAACTTGGCTCAATCTTTAAATTTAAAATCATGCTCTCTCCTTAAAATCTCAAAAATCTCACGCTTAAAACAATGTCTCCACCGCTATTCTAGCGCATTCTTGCTCGGCTAGTTTTTTGCTAGTTCCTTTTGCTCTTGCTACTTCTTTGTTCTCAAAAAACAGTGCTATTTCAAAGACTTTTTGATGATCAGGGCCCTTTGCGCTAATTAGTTCGTAGCGTGGCAAAAGTGCTAAATGCTCTTGCGTTAGTTCTTGCAAGCGTGTTTTATAGTCCTTTAACACATCTTTATCTATGCTTTTAAACTCACGCTCTAATAGCGGTATAAACACGCTTTTAGCCACTTCAAGCCCGCTTTCAAGGTAAATGGCACCAAAAATCGCTTCCAAAGCATCGCTAAGCAAACTAGGCTTTTTATCCCCACCAGTTTTACGCTCGCTAGCACTCATCACTAGATACTCGCCAAGCCCCAAAGCAGTAGCGATTTTAGCAAAGCTCTTTTCATTTACAAGCCCAGCTCTAATCTTGCTTAAATCGCCTTCATTATGCTCGCCTTTTTTAGAGCTGAATTTTTTAAAAAGATACTCACCCACGACCAAATCAAGCACCGCATCGCCCAAAAACTCAAGCCGCTCGTTATTTACGCCACTGCGCGCACTTTTATGGCTTAAAGCCTGTTTTAAA
>CALEHZ010000347.1 GCA_937875715.1 uncultured Campylobacter sp.
GTCGGCATAGCCGTGGTTCATGTCGGGCTCGGTCTCGGATATGAAGTACGACACCATGCTACCAAGGCGGGCAAGCATGTAACCCTTGACGAACGCCTCTGCTTTGGCATCAAAGTCGCGCGTGCTACTGTTCTCGCGCAGGCTCTCTGCAACGAGACGCAGCAATGGTTCGCCCTCACCCTTCTTTGCCATCTGATATCCGAGTTCCTCAAACTTCCACAAGTCCATCTGCCACTCCATATTGCGGTTGTAGCATTCATTTAAATATTTATAATAAGAGCCCATAATGCCTACTAAAATATCTACTAAATGATACATAAAAGGCTCTTTTATGCCAAGCAAATATCCGTGGCGCACAGCACGGCGCAAAATACGTCTTAGCACATATCCACGGCCTTCTTTATCAAAGTTTGTGCCTTGTGCTAAAAGAAAGCTAACCGAGCGGATGTGGTCAGCGATTACCCTATAACTTGCGCCTTTTTCATATTCATACGGAATTCCACATAATTTTGCTACATGGTTTATTAAAGGCATAAAAAGCTCTGTGTCGTAGTTGCTAAACTTGCCCTCTAATATCGCTTGAACACGCTCTAAGCCCATTCCAGTATCAATGCTAGGTTTTGGCAGCGGACTTAAAGTACCATCAGCTGAGCGCTCGTATTGCATAAAGACTAGATTCCAAATCTCTAAAAATCTATCTCCGTCACCACCCATGTAATCTTCATCGCTTTTAAAGTGCTCTTCGCCTTGGTCGTAATAAATCTCAGAGCAAGGCCCACAAGGTCCAGTATCGCCCATAGCCCAGAAATTGTCTTTTTCGCCAAAGCGGTAAATGTGGCTTTCATTTATTACATATTTTTTCCACATTTCATAGGCTTCATCATCTTTTTCATATACGCTTACATATAACTTTTCTTTTGGCAGTTTTAGCACTTCTGTTACAAACTCCCACGCATAGCCGATAACTTCTTTTTTAAAATACTCGCCAAAGCTAAAATTTCCAAGCATTTCAAAGAAAGTATGATGGCGCGCGGTGTAGCCTACATTATCTAAGTCATTGTGCTTGCCACCGGCTCTTATACATGTTTGACAGCTAGTGCGAATTGGCGGAGTAGGGCGAGGCACAGCACCTGTAAAAATGCTCTTAAACGGCACCATTCCAGCATTTGTAAATAGCAGTGTCGCATCATCTGGCACAAGCGGCGCAGATTCAACTATTTCGTGACCTTTGTTCGCAAAAAACTTTAAAAATTCAGCTCTTACATCCATTTTCTTATCCTATAAAATAAATTTTAAAGCGCAGATTATAGCATATTTTGCTTTGAATTTTGTTATAATTGCGATTTTTTAAAAAATTCAAAATAAAGGGCGAAAAAATGGATTTATATTTTTGGATATTAAACGCTATTGCAATCATTGCTACCGCAGGATTTGGCGCTATTTTGCTTAGTTATATTACTCTAAATAATACTAGCAAAAAAAATAAAGAAAAAGCTGAGCTTTTAGAAAAAGAAAACATAGCTTTAAAAGTAAGCTTAGAGCACAGTCAAAACACGCTTGATGAGCTAAAAGCAAGCCATGCCAAAGAGCTACAAAAGCAAGGTGAATTTTATAAAAATGAGTTTGAGAGTCTAAATGCTAAATTAAATGAAAACTTTAAAGACACGCTTAAGAGCGCTAAAAACGAGCTTTTAAACCTAAATAGCGAAAAAATTTCTGCTAGTTCAAATGAGCTTGTAAAATCAGTGCTTGAAAATCAAATAAAGCCTTTAAAAGATGAAATAGCAAAGTATGCTAGTGAAAATTTAAAGCTAAACACTATATTTAGCACGAATTTTGAAAATCTAAAATCCATGAGTTTAGAGCTTGGCAAACAAGCGCAAAATCTCACCGATGCGCTAAAAGGCAATAAAAAAATAACTGGTAATTGGGGTGAGGCTCAGCTTGATTTTGTGCTTGAAAATAGTGGCTTAGTTTTAAATCAAAATTATCAAAAACAAGTGTATTTCATCGATGAAAACGGCACAAGGCGCTTTTTGGATGCTGTGGTTGATTTTAGCAATGGCAAAAAGGCTATAATTGATGCTAAATGCTCGCTGGTGCATTATTTGGACTATGCGAGTGCACAGGATGATGAGAGTGCAAAAAATGCT
>CALEHZ010000348.1 GCA_937875715.1 uncultured Campylobacter sp.
GAAGAATACGGCTTCCTGCATGAGGCCGCCGTGATCGCCTACCACGGCACGCTTTTCGCCTCGTGGTATAACTGCCCGACCTTCGAGCTTGCCGGGCGCACGCCCATCCGCGGCAGACGCTCTAAGGACGGCGGCAAGACGTGGAGCTATCCGTGCGACGGCAAGGCGAAGGAGAACGAGTTCTCCTACAGCTTCGCCGCGGACGAGAAGGAGGTCTGGTTCTACCAGACGTTCGCCTATTTCTTCGCCGTTTTTATAAAAAATCATCGTTGGAATTCTGCGGATGTTTAGCTCATCTTTTAGGCTCTCTTCTGTGTCAAAATCCACAGCAAAAAAGTTTATTTTGCCAGAAAATTCAGGCTCAAGTCGCTCTAAAATTGGCTTTAAAATAGCACAATCTCTACACCAAGGTGCGCTAAAAACCACCACGCAAGCGCCATTTGCTATGTTTTCTTTGTAATTTTCCTTATTTATTTTTGTCATGTTTTCTCCTTTTTATTGCTTAATTTCTAATTATCGGCGTTTTTGGCTCTTTTGCATTTGCTAGAGTTAAATCAAGTCTTTCAAAACCTCTTATAATCTCTTTTTGGCTGATGTTTAAAGCTGGCAAAAAGCGCAAAGTCGCCTTGCCTGATTTTAAAATCAAAAGTTTTTGGCTCAAAGCCCCATCAAATAATACTTTTAGCATTCTTTCGTTTTTTAATTCTAAGCCTTGCATCAGTCCTAAGCCTATGCGCCTTTTGATAATTTTTGGGTATTTTGCAGCTATTTCATCAAGCTGGGCAACAAAAGTTTTTATTGTATTTTCTAGTGCGCCTGAATTTTTCAAGCTCTCAAGTTCTTCTAAAACATACAAAGCCGCAGTTGTTGAGAGAAAATTGCCCCCAAAAGTGCTGCCGTGGTCGCCTGGTTCGAAAATATCATGCTTGCTAGCACAAGCACCGATTGGCACGCCGCCTGCTAGACCTTTAGCAAAGGTAATTATATCAGGGCTTATGCCATAAATTTTGCTTGTGACGAACTCGCCAGTGCGGTAGCAGCCACATTGGACTTCATCTGTGATTAGCAGGATATTTTTTTCTTTGCAAAAGTTTGCTAATCGCAGCACAGCGTCTTTATCAAGCGGTTTTATGCCGCCTTCTCCTTGGACTAGCTCGATGATTACAGCAGCGGTTTTATTGCTAGCTCTAGCGATGATTTCATCGATATTAGCATAAAATTTAAAACCATCTGGATATGGTGCAAAATGCTGTGGATGAAATTTATCTTGTCCGGTCATTTTAAGGGTGGCAATCGTGCGTCCATGAAATGAATTTTCTAGGCTTATAATCTCGTTTTTGCCGTGCTTTGCGCCCCATTTTCTAGCTAGTTTTATAGCGCATTCGTTTGCCTCTGCGCCGCTATTGGCAAAAAACAAACGATATCCACCGCCTAAAAGCGCGCTAATGCGACTGGCTAAAAGCTCTTGTGGCTCGATGCGAAAGATATTTGAGCTATGAAGTATGCTTTTGCTTTGTTTAGAAATGACTTTTGCTAAGCCTTTGTGTGCGTGTCCTAGCGAGCACACGCCAATTCCACTGGTAAAATCAATGAATTTTTCACCATTTTTATCTTTTAGTGTGGCACCTTTGCCTTTTACAAAGCTTAAATCCACCCTTGCGTAATTGTTTAAAAGCATTTTTTCTCCTTAATTTTCGTAATTTATTTGTGGTAATCTCCAGCCTTTGTAGTAGGCAGACATTCTAAAAATCACGCCCAAGCCCAATAAAACAAAAGTCATCACAACACCATCAAAACCTGCTAAAAACACCAAATAGTAAGCAAGTCCAACAAGCAAAGAAATCGTGCCGTAAAGTCCTGTTTTTAAAAACCAAGGCACTTCATTTAGCAAAATATCGCGTAAAATTCCGCCACCCACGCCATTTGAAAAAGCCACTAAAACCACGCCAAAAATATTTAAATTAAAGCTAATCGCCACCATCGCACCGACCAGCGAAAAGCTAACCATATCAATCGCATCTGTAAAAATAAAAATAAATTTTTCATCTATATGATGGCGCTTCGTTTTATAAAGTTTAAGCACGATAGCTAGGCTAAACATAGCTAGAACGATACTTACAGGCATAAAATGCGTAAAAGAATAAAGCGGTCTTCCTACGATTATATCACGCAAAATTCCCCCGCCAAGCGCTGTTAAAATAGAAGCTATAAATACTCCAAGCCAATCACACTTATGCCTAATGCCAAACAAAAAGCCGCTAAGCGTGGCAGATGCGATGCCTATGTATTCTGCGATTAAAAAGCTATCCATTTTACCTATTTGCCTAAAATTCAAAAAAATTCAAAAAACGTATTTTACTTAAATTTCCAAAAATTATATTAAATTTTGCTATAATTTTGGAGTTTTTTGTAATTTTTTATAGCAAATTGGAGCA
>CALEHZ010000349.1 GCA_937875715.1 uncultured Campylobacter sp.
ACACTATACCACGAAATACAACACGCAGTCCAAGTCATAGAGGGCTTTGCTAAGGGGACAAGCCCAAAAAATATGAATTTACAAACACTTAAAGAGTGGGGAGAACTAAAAGAAAAAGCACTAAATCAA
The DNA here is from genome assembly GCA_937875715.1 of uncultured Campylobacter sp. Lineage (GTDB taxonomy): Bacteria > Campylobacterota > Campylobacteria > Campylobacterales > Campylobacteraceae > Campylobacter. The sequence continues at coordinate 130 of CALEHZ010000349.1, forward strand.
GCAATAGAACTTAATAAAGACAAAATAGCTAAAATGAGCGAGGGAGAGCGCAGTGCTTTTGAACATACATTACGAAATTTTGCTAGGGATAAAGCAAGTAGGCAAATGTATTTAAAAGCATCAGGTGAAGTAGAAGCTAGAAATGTAGAAGCTCGTATGGATATGCTAGAAAAGGCAGACACTGAGGCACAAAAAATAGTAGAAATGATAAAAGACCCTAAAAAAGCTATGGCAGTATCTAGGGACTTAGCAAATGTAGATGATTATGTAATGCTAAAAAGAGGCGATAGAGATGCTGGTGCTAAACACATAAACTTACGCCACACAAGCGACCCACAAAAAATCGGCTATGTAACAGATGTTGAAGTATCAAGGCTAGGCGAAAATATGAGAAAGTTTTTGCTAAAACACAAAGAGCCGTATTTTGACACTACAAACAACACTTTTGTTTATGAATGGGCGGAAAATGGGAATGCTTTTAGATTAGTAACTAATAGCAGGAGCTTGTCAGGATCAGACATATTTAACCCTACGAAACCGCTCAGGGCTCCTGCTAAGGATGAAATTATAACATTTTTTTCTAACAGAAACCTTAAAACTAATGGAGCTTATGAGTTTAAAACTCCTAATATGACTTGGCAAAAGGCGACTTTGCCTGATAGTCAGCTACCACATCCAAATGCTACAGCAGATGTAAAGCCAAATGATAGAATAGTAGGCTATGATGACCTTAGCCCTGAGCTTAAAGCTAGTTATGAACTGCGTGATAATCTGCTTGAAAGTGCTGGTAATGCTAAGGCTAAACTAAGCGAAAAAGGCAAGGCAGAGCTAGATAAACTTACGCATAGTAATGATGGTATGCTAAAAAGAGATGCTGAGATTATGAAAACGCTAGAAAATGCTAAGAGTGATCCTGCTAGATATGAACGGCTTAAAAAAATGTATTTAGATGAAAATGGCAAGGTAAAAGACAGCGTGGGGCTGTGCTAAAATCCTTACAAAACGGCGAAAGGCAATTTTATAAAATTCAAAAATATTATAAGGACTAAAAAATGTTTTTTGCTGGTATGTGCGTGGGTGTGGTGCTAGGTATAGTGTTTTTTGCGGTGGTTAGCAGATACTGCTAAAAGCGGAGCATTTTGCGCCGTCTTTTTGGCACTTGCCTTTGAGATAAAAAGGGCAGTTTGAAAAAATAATTTTGCTACTTTTACTATGAAATGTAGGGTAAGAGTTTTTTTCTAGTTTTGGGCAAGAGTGTAGAAATTTCGTATCAGGGATGGTGGGGGTTTTACGCCAAGTAGCAAAGCGAATAGCTACTAAAAAGCCAATAACAAAGCCAAACATAGCACCATAAGCAAAGGCGATTTTTTCATCAGTGCTAATGTCTGTGAAGAAAGTAAAAAAGCTAAATATATCCATAACAAAGATTATAGCAAAATAATAAGGGGCTGTCAAATGGACTTAGAACAAATTTCGCAAATGACTTTTGGGTATAAAATAGTGTTAATAGGACTTTGTGGGGTTGTTTATTATGCGATTGGCTTTTGCTGTGGTGTGATAGCAAAAAAGATTTTTGGATAGTGAAAAAAGGATAATAAAATGAGCGATTGCCCTAGAAAAGATATAAGAAATTTAGAAAATGAATTTTATAAACTTGATGAGCTTGGTGAAGGTGATATAGCAAAAGCACTTGATGCTAATATAGAAAAAGCTTTAAAAGGCGATGCGCTAAAACACTCTGTAAGCGAAGTAAATAAAGTTTTGCGATTTTTTGGCTCAAAGAGAGACTACGATAAATGGGTAGATGAGTCTTCTGCTTTTGTGGGCGATAAAATAAGCTCCGCGCTTGGAAAAAGTGCTGCTAAAATCACTAAGGCTTTTGGCGTGCCGATTGATGAGAAAAAAGTAGAGAGCTTTTTTAAAGCTGGGGTGCATACTAAGCTAATGGATAAGCTAGATCATAACTGGCAGAAGTTTAATCAACGACTTCATCTAAACGCAATGGATAATCTAAATAAGCTAAAAAACTTTAGTAGAGATGAAATAAAAGATATTTACGAAGCACTTCACGGCTGGAAAAATATAGATGACTTAGCAGAACATACAAAAGGTGCAGCAAGATCGCTAAGAAATGTGATAGATAAAAATGCTAATGAGCTTGTAGAACTTGGTGTGCTAAGAAGTGAAGACAAAATGAAAAACTATGTAAAGCACTATTTTGAGCCTTTTGTAAAAAGAAGTGAAGCGGAGTTTGAAGCGCATTTAAATAATCTTGGACTTAGTGAGAAATACAAAAGAAAAGAGCTAAGCAAAGAACAGCTTGAAGAACTAGGGCTTATGAAAGATGAATATGCTATTATAAACACGATTAAAGAACAATTTGTAGAAATTGAAAAGGCAAGAAGACTAAAGGATTTAGCAGAACGCTTCTCTAGCACTAAAGAAGTAAAAGGCTGGGTGCGCTTTGGCATGGCAAAGGGTGCTGGGGGCGTAGAGTTTGCTGATACGATGAAATGGGGTGCTTTAGCTGGAAAGTATGTAAGCCCTGAACTAAAAGATGCGATTATTAGCTCTCAAATAGCAGGCGAAAAGACTGCTGAAATTCTAAAAAATTGGTATTCTTTTATAGCGCATATAAAAACAAATCTCACTGTGAAAAATCCTGCTACACACTTAGCGAACTATCTTTCAAATATGTGGACGGCTGCTTTAAAAGGCGATTTAGTAGCATCGCAGAAAATGGCAGCGCAAGCAATAGCAAATACAAAAGAGTTTCAAGACTGGCGTAGGCTTGGCTGGGAGCATGGACTTTCTATGATAACAGATGAGCTTGATCTTGGCGTGAAAAAAACTGCTGATATAGCTAAAAATACTGATAGCAAACTAAAAAGAGCGTGGAAAAACTTTTATATGGCTGAAGGCTCTAAGGTGGGTGATCTCGTGCGTGAGCTATATAATATGGAAGATGGTGTGTTTAAACTAGCGCATTTTAAAAAGATAATGGAAAAAGAGAGCATAAACGGGCAAAAGTTTGATATAAATAAATATTTTAGCGATAATAGCTATAA
>CALEHZ010000350.1 GCA_937875715.1 uncultured Campylobacter sp.
AATTTATTGTTAAACGGAATAAGAGATTAGGATATTAGCATAGAATACGTGGGAACTTTGGTATTACCGTTCAGAAGTATCCCCATACTCAACAACATATAATACACAAAGCCCCACGCCTATATATATAACACTTTAATATATAAATAGTACGTGGAGCGTCCAATGTATTATCCAGTTGTTGTCTTGAAATTGGGGATTTCCTGAACTTGGATAATGCCTTAACGCTCTATTTTTATTAAGATTTGAAATAAATCCTAATACAAAGGTAAGGAAAAAATATTTTATTTTCCAATTATTTTCCCTATCCATACAATAGTTTTGTAATTCTTGAACAAAATTTACAAATTTATCTTGAAATGTTTTTCTGTCCATAAAGTTTCCTTTATTATATTGAGCTAGATTATATTTTATTTTTTAAAAAAAGTCAAATTTTATGGAAAACACTCAAATTTCTAGCAATTTTTCTTAATTAGTAAATAAAAGTAAATGAAATTTGGAATTCTAGAATTCTAACCAAATAAAAGCACGATTATAGCGTATAATGCGTTATTATCGGTAGTGGCTTAATCCCTGCGTGTTCGTGTTGCATTTTTATCCTTTTTAGGCGGTGCGCCTGACGGCGACCGCCTTTTTAGTTTTAAGGCACGACAATGGTGCGGGCAGAGCAGCGGCTGCTACCACCAAGCCAAGCGTCGGAGTTGCCGTGCATATAAAGCAGACCGCAGCTAGCGCTGTAGTTGTAGTAGCCAGCGAACAAAGGGGCGTAAGACTTATTTAGTGGATAGTTATAGTCCTTGCCGTAAGCATCAGTGCCGCTAGAGCTCATACCATTACTAAGTGGAATTAAAAAGTTATCACACAGCATAGCATTAGCACTGCTTTTACTATCTCTTAGACTAAAGATTTGATTTTCGCCATTACCGCAGTAAGTAGCAGAAGTATCTCTGCGATTAGCTAAATTTAACGCTGTGTAGTTGCTAACATTGCTATAACTAGAACTTGTCATATTTTTTAACAAATCAATACCTTTTAAAGCGTATGTCGTGCCATCATTATTTATATACCCAGCATCTACTTCATAAGCTAGACCACCCATATCAGCTATGCCACACATTTGCCCGTTAAATGTAGTTTTAGCTTGATTTGTAGCAGACCCAGTTTTTCCCATGCCAGCAATGCTTTTAGTTCCTTGTGTGTATTTTACGCTTGTATCAGCGTGATCGCCTAGACTAGAATTACAGCCTTTTGGAAAATAAGGCTGCTTATCTAAATACGCACAGATAGCACTAGGCACTTTTGCTATACCACCATATATCCTAGCTGCTTCTTGTGTATGCGCCTCAGCTACCATATAATACACAAAGCGAAGTGCTGCGTAGTGTAAAGTAGTGTGACTATTCATTTTCTTTGCCGCATCAAAAAATCCAGCGTTATTAGAAGTAAGCCCTGAAATTTGTCCTAGTCCATTATACTTTGCCATATCCGTGCCGCTAGTAGATGTAAGCACATCTTGTCCCCTTGCGCTGATGGTTTTGCCATTACTAAGACCCATTAAATATTTACTTACAAATACGCAATTTACATAGCTACCATCAGATTTTTTAAAAGCATAAAAAGGCTCATATCCATCCTTTGGAGCATAGCTTAAATAAATATTTGGCTTATTAAAAAACATTGCGTTTTTGTCTGTATTTCTATTATCCCCATCTGCTTTATAATACATTCTAGGAATACACACAAAAATATTGCCAAACTCATCTTCAAAATTGCCAAAATTATCATTTGATTTTTCACTAGCACCACTTAATGGGCTTAGTCCCACCTTCGCAGCACTTTGTGGTAAATAAGCCACTCCAGCCCCATAGCCACCGATATCGCCAAACACAGCATCAGCTTCAGCATCATCAG
>CALEHZ010000351.1 GCA_937875715.1 uncultured Campylobacter sp.
GTTGGCTCAGCTAGACCAAAGAGATCAAGGCGATTTCTTATGACCTCCACAGCTTGGTCTATTGCGTAGTTTGCGGTATTTAGCTTTTCTTCATCGCTTAAATGTAGCTCGTAATCAAGCTCTTTTTTATCTATGATATGCCCTTGATTTTGCCTTAACATTTCTTCTATTTTTGGGGCGTCATCGCTGTCTAAAAGACTAAAAGTTATAAGCCCATTTTCAGCTTTTAAGCCATCTATTAGTAGATCATTTTTATTGCTAAAATATCTTATGCTTGAAGCGATGCTCTTTTCTTTGCTCTCGATAGCCACAGCAGTATCCACGCCTAAAAGCATATGAAGTCCGCCTTGGAGATCAAGCCCTAGATTTATTTTATTTCCACTCTCGGTTTGTAAAAAACTAGGAGCTGATAAAACTATACCAAATAGCGCAGCTACCAATAAAACCAAGAGCTTATAAGTAATTTTTGCCCTTTTCATTTTACTCCTTTCATTTAGTAGGTTCTGCTGGTTGTTCTTCGTGTTTTCTAGCCACATAAGTGCGATCAAGTCGCACAATTACATCATCATTAAGCTTAACTTTGATAAAATCGCCCTCGGCATTTATCACCTCAGCGATAATGCCACCGCTTGTTACGATTTTATCGCCCTTTGCCAAGCTATTTAGCATTTCTTTATGTTTTTTAACTTGCATTTGTTGCGGTCTAATCACAATAAACCAAAAAACAGCAAAAAGCACCACCAAAGGTAGTAAAGATGAGAATAAATCCCCTTGCATTGTCGTCCTTTAAAAAAAATTTGAGGGCTTATTTTAGCTTAAATTTCATAAAATATAGCTTTTTAAACGCCGTTTTTCTCACCCGCTTTAAATGTTTTGCGCACGCGCGGCGCGCCTTGACCGTGTCGGAAAATTAAAAACTATTCCTTTTTCCTCGGAAAACACACTTTCCCGTTTCGGATTATCGGCTTAGTCGGCAGAACCGAGCGAATGTATGATGAATAAATACCCG
>CALEHZ010000352.1 GCA_937875715.1 uncultured Campylobacter sp.
ATAACAGAACAACATATGAAATGGAAGTAAAAGGTCACGCAAGGAATGATGATGCTGCAGAAGGATCTGAATCTGTCTGTGCTGCAGTTTCCTGTATGGTACAGACTCTGACATCGTATTTGGACAACAGCATCTATAATTACGAAGCGGTGCTGGAAGACGATGGATATGCATACATCAGGACAAATACAGAAGCTCCTGATACAAGGCTCGATGAGATAATGCTGTTCATTGCAATAGCTCTTGAGCAGATCGCATATTCAGCTCCTGAATGGCTGCAGGTAAAAACATTCATTGATGTTACCGACAAGAAAAATGAAGTAATATAAAATGTTCTTGAATCCTCCTTGGTATAGGGAGCTGCGTTTTTAATTCCCATTTTCTGCGGCTCCCACTATTCGAGGATTGTGTTTAAAAGCTATGGCGGCTCACCTGCCATAAATGGTGTGAAGGGGGAAAAATGAAAATATATAAAATATCAAATAACAGCGATTTTAACACACTTTGTGCTAAAATCGCCCCACATAAAATGGGCGAGAAAATAATGAAAGATAAAGCGGCTTTACATTATTTTTACATCAAAGATGCAAGAATTCCAGCCCTAAATATTTTAAAGCAAGATGCTTTGAGCGTTGGCGCTGAGCTAATAAGCCCTAAAAACACGATTTTAGGCGGCGAAGGCAGGCAAAATGCTGTTTTAATCGCAAATCAAAAGCAAATCAAAGCCCTAGCCAAAAAAGAAAAATTACAAGATTTTGGCTTAAAAGAACTAGCAGCTTTTTTGGATTTTTCTTTTAAAAAGCCAGAAAATTCAAAAATAATGGGCGTTTTAAACATCACTGATGATAGCTTTTTTAGCGCCTCTCGCACTAGCAAAAATGACCTTGTAAAAAGGGCAAAAGAACTAATTCAAAAAGGGGCAAATCTGCTTGATTTTGGAGTAGTTAGCACTAGACCAAATAGCGCTTATATCGGTGCTAAGGCTGAATTTTCTAAAGTAAAAGAAGTAGTTGATATTTTGTATAAAAACAAGCTTTATGAAAGCTGCGAACTAAGCCTAGATAGCTTTGATTTTAGTAGCGCAAAATACGCCCTAGACCACGGCTTTAAAATCATAAATGATATAAGCGCAAATGATGAGCTAGCCAAGCTTTGCGCTAGTTTTGGGACAAAATATATTTTTATGCATGGCGGCATTATCGGCAGCAGCGAGGCAGCAAATGGCGATATAATGGAGATTGTAGATGAATTTTTTGAGCAAAAAATTCAAAGTTTTAAAAAGCTGGGTTTAAAAGAAGAACAGATGATTTTAGACATCGGCGTGGGCTTTGGCAAGAGTAATGAGCAGAGTTTAAGGCTTATTAAGAACTTAGAGAATTTTTTGCGCTTTGATTGTGATTTGCTAGTGGGAGCTAGTCGCAAAAGTATCGTAAATACATACTTTACAAGTAGCGCAGATGAAAGGCTAGCAGGCACTTTGCTTTTACATCAAAAGGCAGTAGAAAATGGAGCGAAATATATACGCGCTCACGATGTATACGAACATTCGCAGATGTTAGCTTTACACAATGCTTATGAGCGTTTGTAGCTTGAATTTTTTAAAATTTTAGTTTTTGGGGGACTGCGGGGGTATTTATTGCTTTTGAATTTTTTGAATTTTCTGAAAAATTCAAAAATCGCCAGTGTTTTAGAAAATTCAAAGCTAAATTTTTAGAAAATTCAAACAAAATATTAAGGTAAAAAATGAATTATGATGAATATTTAAAAAGTGTCCAAACGCTTAATTTATGGGCAAAAGCTTATTATAGCGATGATGCGCCGCTTGTAAGCGATGCTAGCTATGATGAGCTTTATCATAAAGTGCTTGATTTTGAGAAAAATAATCCGCTTTTAGTAGAGCCAAGCTCGCCAACTAGGCGCATAGGCGATGCTATTAGCGAGGGTTTTAGCAAAAGTGAGCATTTAGCAAAAATGTGGTCAATGGAAGATATTTTCAATGAAACTGAGCTAAAAGAGTGGCTAGAGCGTAATTCTAAGCAAAACTTAAAAATGTATATAGAGCCAAAATTTGATGGTGCTAGCCTAAATCTGCTTTATGAAAATGGCAAGCTCATAAAAGCTGCTACTCGTGGCGATGGCGCTGTGGGCGAGGATGTGACAAACAACGCCCTAGTAATCGCTGGAATTCCCCATGAAATCAGCTACAAAGGGCTCATAGAAATCCGCGGTGAAGTAGTCATTACAAAGGCTGATTTTGAAAAAATCAACGCAGAGTTATTAGCAAATGGCGCAAAACCACTGGCAAATCCACGAAATGCCGCTGCTGGCAGTCTTCGCCAGCTTGATAGCGCTGTGGCTAGATCTCGCCATTTGCGCTTTTATCCTTGGGATGCTGGGCAAAATAGCCTAAAAGATGATTTTGGCTACAACACGCATAAAGAAATTATGGATTTTATCCGCTCGCTTGGCTTCTTGCGTGATGATTTTTGCGTGGTTTGCACTGGATTTGATGAAATAATGAAGGCTTATAAAAAGCTTTTAGAACTAAGAGAAAATAAAGAAATGCTCATGGATGGCATGGTCGTTCGCACAAATGAGCTAAAATACGAAACTGCGATGGGCTACACGGTGAAATTTCCACGTTTTATGGTGGCTTTTAAGTTTCCAGCTTTGGAGCTTAGCACCACGCTTTTAGGCATTAGCTGGCAGGTGGGCAGAACTGGTGCGATTACGCCAGTTGGGCTTTTAAAGCCTGTAAATATAGATGGAGCAATGGTAAGCAATGCTACACTTCACAACGCTGATGAAATCGCAAGGCTAAATCTAAGTATCGGCGATGTCGTTAAAATCGTGCGTTCAGGTGATGTGATACCAAAAATTACTGGAATTTTTGAGAAAAAAAGCAATGAAAAAATAAAGCCGCCTAGCTCGTGTCCGTGCTGCGGTGGTGAGCTTTTTAGCGATGGGGCGATTTTAAAATGCCAAAATTTGGAGTGTAAAGCAAGGGTGCTAAACTCGCTGATTTATTTTGCTTCTAAAAAATGTATGAATATTGATGGGCTTGGAACTGCGATTATTACGCTGCTTTATGAGCTTGGCAAGATAAAAAATATTATTGATATTTACAGGCTAGAAGCGCAGGATTTTGCTACCTTAGAAGGCTTTAAGGATAAAAAAATCGCTAATATTTTAAATAGCATTGAAGCTAGCAAAACGCCCACTCTAGCGCGATTTATCGCCTCTTTGGGAATTGAGCTAATCGGCGAGGTAGCAGCCAAAAAAATAGCCAAAAAATTCGCTGATAAGTGGCTAGAGCTTGATTATGACGAGCTTTTAGCCCTTGATGGCTTTGGAGAAAATATGGCGAAAAGCTACCTTGAGTTTATGCGTGTAAATGTGCTAAAAGTGCGTGAACTACTGAATTTTATAACCCCAATTATAGATGAGAAAAAGCTAGAAAATTCAACACTTGAAAATAAAAGCGTGGTGATAACCGGAACACTAAATGCGCCAAGAGAAGCGATAAAAGAACGCCTAGAAAGGCTTGGCGCAAAGGTTACTAGCAGCATTTCAGCCAAAACTGATTTTTTGCTTTGTGGGGAAAATGCTGGTTCTAAGCTAGAAAAAGCGCAGCAACTAGGCGTAAAAATTGTGGATATTTCGTGGCTTGAGAGTTTAGAAAATTCAAAAAATTCAGACCCAGCGGGGCGCAAGCAAAATTCAGAAAATTCAAGTCCAAAAAATTCAGATTTATTTAGTGAAAGTTTATTTTGAGAGCAGATGAGTTTGTGGCAAATGCCCTAAAAATCAGTAGAAACAAAGCCAGCGAGCTTATAAAAAACTCTAAAATTTTAGCAGGTGGTGTGCTGCTTACAAAAGCTGCGCAAAATTTGGATGAAAACACCGAAATTTCTTGCGTTAGCGATATTTTTGTAAGTCGTGGCGCACTAAAGCTAAAAAGCTTTTTAGAGAACGCAAACATTGATATAAATGGCAAAAACGCACTTGATATCGGCTCTAGCACTGGCGGCTTTGTTCAGATTTTGCTTTTAAATGGTGCTAAAAGCGTGGTTTGCGTGGATGTAGGCAGTGATCAGCTTGATAGTTCTTTAAGGGCTGACAAAAGAGTAGAAGTGCATGAAAACACCGATATTAGGGATTTTAAGAGTGATGAGCGCTTTGAGATTATTACAGCTGATATTAGCTTTGTTAGCTTAAATCTTATTTTGCCAAGCATCAAACGACTTGCAAATGATGATATAATCATGCTTTTTAAGCCGCAATTTGAAGTAGGACGCACAGCAAAACGCGATAAAAAGGGCGTAGTAAAAGATGAAAAAGCCTGCAATAATGCTATAAAAGCGTTTGAGCTAGAGTGTGCCAAAATGGGCTTTGTATATCAAAGCAGCCAAAACTGCGCTATAAAGGGCAAAAATGGCAATCAAGAAATTTTTTATCATTACAAAGTGGCTGATAAGGAGCAAAAATGATGCGTCCATTTGCTAGTTTTTCTGAGCTAATTTTAGCACTTTTTATTACACTTTTATCTGTGTTGCCTGTGCTTTTTGTGATAAAACTGCTTTTTAGATTTGCTAGCACAAGTGTGAAAAAATGCTATTATAGCTTAGTTTTAAGCGTATTTTTGGGTTTTGTATTTTTGTATTTGTATAGCTTAAATTTTGTGTTTTTTGAATTTTATAAAAGCTTTATTTTATTGCATTTTGCCCTTGGCGTTTGTGCTTTTTGCTTTTTTATTTTAGCCCTTATTTTAGCCAAAAATATTATTTTTAATTCTGTTTAAAAAATTCACAAATATCGCACTCAAAAAGCTTTGAGAGCTTAAAAAGATGAAGCAAGTTAAAGTGCTTTCCGTGAGCGTTATTTTCCATATTAGCATAAAATCCTCCACCAGCCTGACCGATACTAAGTGCTGTCTCAAGCTGTGAAATGCCCTTTTCATTGCGAAGTCTTTTGACATTTTTAGCTACTAAATCAAAAAATTCATTATTTTCTTGTTCTGTTGTGATTTGCGGCAATTCAAACATAAAAATTTCCTATAGGTAAGTTTTCTATAAGTTTATTTTGTTTATAATTCTTTCACAATAAGCTATAGCTTATTAGCCTATAGAAAAATTTAAGGAGAAAAAATGAAAAAGTTTTTGTGCGTGGTGTTGTGTAGTGCTGCTTATTGTGCTTGGAGTGGCTATGATTGGGAAAACGGCTCATTTGTGGATATTGAAAGAGGTAGCAAAGTTCGTGCTGGTCGTGAGATAGAAATCTACGATTATAGTGGTGG
>CALEHZ010000353.1 GCA_937875715.1 uncultured Campylobacter sp.
AGTATCGTGCCGCTAGTGTGCTTAAACTGAGCAAAAACAAGCAAGGCTAGGCTAAAGCCTGCCGCAGCTTGATTTTTGCGAAGTTTAAGTGCAATAGCGGTGCGAGACAAGCCACAGGCAAAAAGCAAAGTAGCTAACTTAACTCTGCGCCCAGGCGTTAAATTCACTGACCTTATCAATATCAATAAAACTTCCACCAACCTTAATCTGTGCCTTGCCATTTTGAAAACGCACGGCTTCAACAAGGAAGTTTTTCATACTCATATCCTTTGTCTCGCCAGCTGTGTTGGTATAATTCACCTCATAGCTATAAGTGCCATTATCTACGGTGTTTTTGTTATTGCTTAGCAAGTCCCAATTTATCGTAGTTGCACCTTTTTCCATTGCGCCAAGTTCTATTTGACGAACGACTGTGCCAGAGCTATTTTTGATGTTAATAACGCCACCAGAAATGTCCTCATCAAAATTTAGAGGAATTCCAAGAGATGTTGTCGCATCATCTTTTGTAACTGTATTATTTAGCACAGCATAGCTGCCAAGTGCGTTCATAGCAGTCATTGAAAATGAGCTTTCCATCTGTGTAGCAAGCTTTTCCATCACTTCATTTGTCTTCATCTGCATTGAAAGCTGAGAAAGCATAGAAGTTTGTTCTAGCATATTTTGCGTATCCATAGGATCAGTTGGATCTTGATATTGCAACTCAGTTAAAAGCAAAGCCAAAAAATCTTCTTGCTTTAGCTCGGCATTTGGATTTGTTGGAGTTGTGCTTCTCACAGCATCAAGCGCATTTGTGGCGTTTGAGGCAAAAGCATTATTCAAAGCTGCATTTGAAGCTGTAGTATCCATGTAATCTGCCATTTTCTTTCCTTTCTTTGTAATTTACAAAAAAACACAAGCAAAAATAGTTCCAAAATCTCAAATTTTCATAAAATTCAACTGAATTTTATGAAAATTTTTTTTGTTTAACTTTTTTTTGTAAAATCGCAGAATTTTAACAAAATTTAAAGGAGATTAGGTGAAAAAATCATCAATTTTTTTACTAGCATTTATGGCAATGAGCGCAAATGCAAAATTAAGCGATGCTGAGATTTTAGAGCTTTTTTCTATGCCTGGAGGCATTGAGACTAGCATAGAAAGCAGAAGTCAGCTAGAAGGCACAAACTACGAAAAAATCATTCTTGTAGCCAAAGGTAAAAACTCAGAAGCAAAGCAGATTTTTTTTAGCGATGGAACATTTTTATTCCCTGATGTGATTGATCCAAAAAACAAAATTTCTCACGCTGGAATTTTTAATGAAAAGCAAGAAGCCGAACAAAAAATGAAAGGCTATGTTAAGCTTTCGCAGCTGCTAAAAGACTATCCAAAAGATAAAATAATCGATCTTGGCGATAAAGGCAAAGAGCTTATGTATGTTTTTACAGACCCGCTTTGTCCGTATTGTAAAGAGGCTTTAAATGAGCTGCCAACTATGCTAAAAGAATTTCGTCTAAAGCTCGTCTTTACGCCAATTCCAAGTCATGGTGAAGATGCAGTGGCACGCTCAATCGCTATTCAAAAAGAGATGAAAACAGCTAAAAATGACGAACAAAAGCTAGAAATCTTAAATAAATATTATGATAAAAATAACCAAGCACCACAGGTTAGCGCTGAGGACATAAAAAACGAGCAAAAGCTGATTATGAGTGTATTTGAAACTGGTGCAATTCGTGGTGTGCCAGCCACGATCGAAGCAAGTCTGCTAAATATCAAATAAAGGAATAAAAATGAAAAAAGTTTTTTTAGCTCTAGTTTTTGCAGCTAGCTTATTTGGCGCTGATGTCGGCTCTACAGAAATCTTTGCTATAGCTTTTAAAACAGCTGGCAAGCTTGCTGTGCCAATGCACTTTACCAAGCACGAGTTTACATTTCAAAGCAAAAGCGGCCAAGTGCCTGATATTTTAAGCGGTGCAAGTGCTGTTGTGTCGCTAAATACCGTAGATAGCGACAGAAATCCTTTGCGTGATAAAAATATAAATGAGAAATTTTTTGCTCATTTTAAAGACAAAACCGCAAAAGCCAAAATAAAATCAGTAAATGGCAACAACAGGCGTGGGTCATTTGTAGCTGATGTGCTAATCAACGGATCTACAAAAGAGCTTAACTTCGACTACGAAGTAAGCGAAAATAAAATTATCGCAAAATCCAACATTGATTTAAGTGCTGATTTTGCGCTAAATAATGCTTATGAAGCCTTTAAAGCCGATAAAATAATCGAAGGCTTACACGGCAAAAAAACCTGGTCTGATGTAGAAATCGGCTTTGAAATTTCTGTTAGCAATCTTTGAATTTTATAAAATTCAAAGGATTTTTGGGCTGAATTTTATAAAATTCAAGTGTTTTTATAAAATTCAAAAACACTTTCATAAAATTCAAGCTTGAATTTTATGAAATTTGCTTTTTAAAAATTTTCAATTTAATAGTAAAAAATTCTAAATTTTAGCTATAATCGCAGATTTAAAAAATTTTAAGGATAAAAGATGAATATAAGAAATATCGCCGTTCTTGCGCAAGTTGATCAT
>CALEHZ010000354.1 GCA_937875715.1 uncultured Campylobacter sp.
TTACAAGAGATAGAATTCCAGCAAAGCGTGCGTTTATCGTACTTTTGTCCTCATCGCTTAGCTCATCTGCGTAAAAGCTAGGATTTGCTTTGTATAAATCGGGCTTGGCTTTGATGCTAAATTCGATTTGCTCGTTTATTTCTAGCTCGTTTTGTGCTATTTGCTCAGTTTTTTGGGCATCTTTTGAGCCTTTTATGGTGTTTATAAACTCACCAAAAAGCGAACCAAGCACAAAAATCACAAGTGCTAAAATGCCACCAAGTGCTGTAAAAGCGAAATTTCTCATTTTTTCTCCTTTTTTTACATTTTTTAAAGCTAATTATAAGCTAAGTTTTATTAAAATTAGCTTTTTTGTCGGTGCGCCTAGGTAGCTCAGCTGGTTTAGAGCGCTGGTCTCATAAGCCGGAGGTCGGGAGTTCAAGTCTCCCCTTAGGCACCATTATTTTGGTATTTCTCATATTTTTGTGTGTTTAAATGATTTTGATTTTAAAGCAGAAAAATTTTATCTCTCTTATTATATTTAAAAAATTCAAGGTTCAATTATGAATAAAAAAATATTTTTATTTGCGATTAGCGCTAGTTTGGCACTAGCGGTGGATAAACAAACTGATTTTAATATTATCAACGCAAATAATTTAGGTGGTATAACTGGAGCTGGTGTAAATGTCGGCGTAATCGATGGTGCAGCTAGAGAAGACCACGAAAGCCTAAAAGGACAAATAGGAAAACAAATTTATTCTACATATAACGGCTCACAATATAAACCTGATTTTTCAGCCGATACTCACGGCAGTCATGTTACAAGCATAATAGTAGGAAAAGAACAAGGATTAGCAAAGGAGGCAAAAAGCTATAATGTTCAAAAAACAGGTTATAATGTAGGCGACCCTAGCAAATTACAAGCCCCTGATATTAGTGATTTTTTCATACAAAATAATGTAATAGCTATAAATAATAGCTGGAATTCTAGCATTTATCCTTTGATTGGCATGAGAGATTTTGACTATTTTTATTATGACCGATCATCTGCACAAGATATTTTAGATATAGCTTATAGCGATAAAACAGCAAGAGAATTAGCCCAATTATCAAAGGATAATAAATCAGTTGTTATTTTTGCTGCTGGAAATGAATCTATGGGCTCAC
>CALEHZ010000355.1 GCA_937875715.1 uncultured Campylobacter sp.
ATGGAAAAATTCGTCTAAAAAGCGGCGAGGGCGTTCTTTTTATCGGCGATAGTTTGATGCAATACATTGGCCTAAATGCCAAAAAAATCATGCCAAGCAAAAATCTAAAAGTAACTGATTTAAGCAAGCAAAGCACAGGACTAATCGACAGAAAAGGGCATAATTGGAACGAGGCTTTAAATGCTGCTTTAATAGCTGATAAAAATATAAAGTTAGTCGTGGTTTTGCTAGGAGCAAATGATGTTTGGGGCAGAAGCATAGATGGTAAATTTAGAGATATTTTCACAGATGAATGGCAGCAGTTTTATAAAACCCGTGTAAGTGATATTTATGAAACTTCAAAAAATCACGGCGCGAATGTGCTTTGGCTATCTATGCCTTGTATGAAAAAGCCTGAATTTGAGAAAAAAACTTCGCTTTTAAATGAGATTTATTCTAGCCTAAATGCTGAGTTTAACGAGTATTTTTTAAACACAAGCGATATAATCTGCCTAAATAGCGAGTATCAAACGCATATTTTAAGCGGCACAAAAAAGATAAAAGCGCGCCAAGATGATGGAATTCACATTACTAATGTCGCCTCTGCGCTTATTGCTGATGAGATTTTAAAAAGGATTGAGATTGAATAAAATATTACATTTTCTAATAATTTTTGCCTTTTTGGGTTGTGCTACGAAAACTAGCATTGACAAACCCACAAAAAGCATGGATAATGATGAAATAATCACAAATGCAGAGTTTATAAAAGAAAAAATTTCGTCCAAAGGCTTTGGGGTAAAATTTTTTGGTGACTCACACACAGCAAGTGGAGATTTGGTTTTAGCATTTAGAGATGAATTTTTTGGGCAAGACAGCGTTGATAGCGTGGGCTTTGTGCCTGCGCTAATGCCAAAATACCACTCTCACTCGCTGGTAAAATTTACTCAAGTTGGCTTTGAGATAATAAGCTCAAGAACTGAGCAAAACCCAGATTTTCCACTTTGCGGCGTGATCGCCACTGCTAAAAATGGCGCTAGTATCGATATAAATCTTAAAAAATTCAAAGGAAAATTTGGCGTAGAAATACTGCATAAATTTGATAAAAAAGATGTAATTTTTGAGCTAAAAGATGCAGGTGGTAAAAGCTATAAAATCTTACAAAAAACGCCAAATTCGTGGGAATACAGCACATTTTTACTAGAATTTCCTATTAAAATTTCAGCTTTAAAAGCTGGTGCGCAAATCGGCGGCTACAAAATCTACAAAAACAGCGGATTTGTGGATGCTTGTGCTACAAATGGGGCGTATTCTACAATTAGTGCTAAATGGGCGCAAAGTGCGTGGAGTAGAGATTTTAAAGGCTTTGATTATAAACTTTTTGTGATTGCTTATGGCACAAATGATGCGCTTGAGCGCGATTTTAGTGAGCAAAAATTTACTAAATCAATTAAAGCTTTGATGGATAAATTGCGTAAAAACTCGCCTAATGCGAAGTTTGTGCTGGTTTCGCCACCGCCAAGCCCAAAGGTAAAAAAAGCAAATCTAGCAAGCTCTGCGCTAAAAAAACTAGCGAAAAAAGAAAACGCTATATTTGTGGACATTAAAACCTTGATTGATAGTGATGGAGGCTGGGCAAAGTGGCAAAAAATGGGCTTAATCCGTAAAGATAACATTCATTTTAGCCACGAAGGTTATGCCAAAATCGGCAAATTTATCGCTCAAAAAGTCAAAGAAAAAATGTAATATGCTTGAATTTTATAAAATTCAAGCAAAAATTATAAAATTCAAGTTGAATTTTATAAAATTCACGTGGCAAAATTTAGCTTTTAATCAATTTTTAAGGCGAATTTTATAAAATTCAGCCTTTATATTTAAGGAAAACAAATGACAAATATTTTCATGTATCTTTTGGGCTATTTGCTAGGTGCTGTGCCTTTTGGACTGATTTTGGCACGTATTTTTGCTGGTGCTGATATTAGAAAGTCAGGCAGCGGTAGCATCGGTGCGACCAATGTTTTAAGAGTCTTAAAGCAGAGCAATCCAGCGCTAGCAAAAAAACTTGCAATCGCCACCGCACTTTGTGATGCCCTAAAAGGCGTAGTGGCAATCGCAGTGGCGAAATTTGCTTTTGGCTGCGATGAGGGCGTGCTTTGGAGCGTGGGAGTTCTAGCTGTAATCGGGCATTGTTTTTCGCCATATTTATTATTTAACGGCGGCAAAGGCGTAGCTACTGGCGCTGGCGTGCTTGCTTGTTTTTTACCGCTTGAAATCATCATTTCGCTGCTTGCGTGGTTTGTCGTAGGCAAGGTTCTAAAAATAAGCTCACTAGCAAGCCTAGCAGGGCTTTTTACTATGATTATTAGCTCTTTTATTTTTCACTACGATTTAGAGCCTATAAACACGCATGCACCGATATTTATCATCTGTTTTGTCGTGCTACATAAACACTGGGAAAATATCCTAAGGCTCTTTAAAAAAGCTGAAAGCAAGGTAATATGACAGGGCTTAAAATCACGCTAAAATGTATAATTGGCGCGCTTGCTACCGAGCGAAAAAAAGCGCAAAAAGTTAAGATTAAACTAGCTTTTAGCAGCGAAAATTTCATTGATTATGCGCCGATTATCGCCTTAGTAAATAAGCAAATGAAAAAACAAAAATTTTCTTTTTTAGAAGAGGCTTGTGAATTTTTTGCTAAAAAAATCAAAAAATGTCTAGTGAGCTTACTTACTCGCTAGACATTACTGTTGCTTGTATTGGTTTTTCTAGCCATTTTTTGCGTGTTGCTTCACCACCTCGCAAATGTCGAATCGACTTGTTATAGGCGAGTAGTTCCTGCACTTGTTTGGCGAGTGGCTCATTTACTTGTACGAGTCTTTCTGTTAAATCCTTATGCACCGTGCTTTTTGAAAATCCCGTCTTACTCGCTAGTGCACGTACCGTTCCACCTTTCTCCACAAATAGCTCCCCCAATCGAACGCAAC
>CALEHZ010000356.1 GCA_937875715.1 uncultured Campylobacter sp.
TTTATAAAATTCATAAAATTTAGTGCTGAATTTTATAAAATTCAGTAGTATTTTAAGCCAAAAAATTTTAGCTTACAAAGAATAATCAATCATAATTTTGGCATTTTTATCTAAGGTTTTTAGTAAAAACAACATGTCTTTTTCATCAAAAGCCACGCAGCCAGCAGTAAATGGTTTTGCACCCTTTAAGTGAAAGAAAATCGCAGAACCCTTGCTAGGCTGATTTATTTGATTATAATCAATTGCAAAGCCGTAGTTATACTCAGGGCTGTAATCAATCATATGCTCGCCACTTGTGCAGCTACCATCACGCACGATTGTGTTGTATTTGCCGCTTTCATCGCAAGCCCAGACATTTTCATCTATATCAATGTAAGGAAGTTTTGTTTTTGGCTTTGGCATAATTCCAAAGGCTTGGGTGATGCTATATTCGCCACTTGGAGTTTTATTATCGCCTTCTCTTTCTTTATCGATTCCGTTTTTGCCTACAAATGCAGTAGTTCGCAAAATCTCACGCCAGGCTCTTTTTTTGCCAACTTTTACTTTTTCAAACAAAATTACATTTGCGCTTTGTTCGCCAATGTTTTTTTGCCCTGTGTATTGTACTAGCAAAATTTGCTTTACTTTGTCGTCTTTTTGATATTTACGCACAAGATCATTTGACCAGTCGATTTTTGGGCTTGGGAAAACCTCTGCATTTGCAAGGCTGCAAAATGCCAAAAAGGCAAAAACACTTAGAAATTTTTTCATTTCTTCTCCTTAAATATGTGAATTTTTTGAGTGGATTATAAGAATTTTAACTTATTTTTTGCTTAATTTAAGTATATTTTAAGAAAAAAATCTTATAATTCCACTTTTTAAAAAATTCAAACGAAAGGCTTTAACATGACAAATATCACAAAGCCAAATGAAGTTAAGCGCGAGTGGATCGTGCTTGACGCTGATGGCGAGATTTTTGGTCGTTTGCTTACAAAAGCAGCAGTTTTGCTTCGTGGCAAACACAAAACAAACTACACTCCAAATGTTGATTGTGGCGATAATGTAATCATTATAAATGCTAGCAAAGCTACATTTACAGGCAACAATAAAGCAGAAGACAAGCTTTATCATCGTCATTCTGGCTATTTTGGTTCAGTAAAAAGCGAGAAATTCGGCGAACTTCTAGCAAATAAACCTGAAAAGCTATACAAATTAGCAATGCGTGGAATGCTGCCAAAAACTAAACTTGGCAAGCAAATGATTAAGAAATTTTTCGTTTATGCAGGTAGCGAGCATCCGCACACTGCCCAAACTGGCAAATAATAAAGGAATAAAATGGCAAAGACTACATATGCAACAGGCAAGCGCAAAAGCGCAGTAGCAAAGGTTTGGATAAAGCCAGGCAAGGGCAAAATTGAAGTTAATGGTATGGATTTAAACACTTGGCTTGGCGGCCACGAGGCAATCAAACTAAAAGTTGTTCAACCACTACTTGTAACTAAACAAGAAAGCTTAATTGATGTTTGCGCAAAAACACTTGGCGGCGGTTATTCAGCACAAGCAGAAGCGCTTCGTCACGGCATTTCAAGAGCTTTATCAAATATGGATAGAGCGTTTAGAGCGTCTCTAAAACCAGCTGGACTTCTAACTCGCGATTCTCGCTCAGTTGAGCGTAAGAAATTCGGTCGTAGAAAAGCTCGTCGCTCACCACAATTTAGCAAACGCTAATATTTTAGAAAATTCAGTTAGAAAATTCAGCAGCTTTGTTGCTGAATTTTCTGCTTTTTTATAGTATTTACTATGAAAAAAATACTTGCAATTATACTCTTAGTAGCACTTGTAGCTAGTGCATTTTTTATTTTCAAAAAAGACGAAGAAAAATTTTATTACGGCAATATTGATGTAAAAAGCGTGGAGCTTTCTTTTCGCTTTGCAGAAGAAATCTTAAGCTTTGCTGGTGATGAAGGCGATAGTTTTAAAGCAGGCGATGAAGTAGCCAGGCTAAAAACTGCTTATTTAGAAAATTCATTAAATGAAATAAATGCTAAAATATTAGCAGAAACAGCGCTTTTAGATAAGCTTAAAAAAGGCTATAGAAGCGAGGATATAGCAGCTTTTAAAGCACAACTTGAAGTGGCTAAGGCAAATGAGAGCGAAGCAAATGATGTATTTGTGCGCCAAAAAGCACTAAAAGCAAAAAACGCTACAAGCGAACAAAGCTATCAAAATGCGCTAAATACGCTAAAATCAGCAAATGCTAGCGTGAAGCTAGCTAGTGCTAATTTAGACAAAGCTCAAAACGGATATGAAAAAGAAGATATAAAAGCCAAAGAAGCCCAAATAGCAGCGCTTTTAGCAAATAAAGATAAAATCACGCTTGATATACAAAATGCGGTTTTAAAAGCTCCTTTTGATTCTGTGATGATAAAAAGATATAAAGAACCAGGCGCCTTAGTCGCCCCAAATGAAGTAATAGCCGAGCTTTTACGCACTGATAGCTATTTTGTAAGAGCCTATATTGATGAAAAAAATTTAGGCAAAATCAAGCTTGGAGATACTTTGCTTGTTCACACAGATTTAAAGCCAGAGCCATATCACGCTAAAATCACCTTTATTTCAGACTCTGCGGAATTTACGCCAAAAAATATACAAACAATTGATTTGCGACCGGATTTAGTTTACCGCTGAAATTATAGACGCTGACCAGCTGATAAAACAAGGAATTCCAGTCCATTTAAGCCATGATTAAAACGCAAAATTTAAGCAAAATTTTTGGAGAAATTAGGGCTTTAGATGAGCTTAATTTTGAGCTTAAAAAAGGCAAAATTACAGGGCTAATTGGCCCAGATGGTGCTGGTAAGACCACGCTTTTAAGGATTTGCGCTGGACTTTTAAAGCAAAATAGCGGGCAAATTCTAGTAAATGAAAAAACCCCAGATATAGAAAATAACGAGTTTTTAGAACAAATCGGCTATATGCCGCAGCGTTTTGGACTATATGAAAATCTCTCTTGCTATGAAAATTTAAGACTTTATGCCAAACTTCAAAGTGTAGAAAATTCAGAAAATCGCATAAAAGAATTGCTGGATTTTGTAAATCTAACGCCTTTTAAAGATAGATTTGCTGGGTCTTTGTCTGGTGGTATGAAGCAAAAGCTTTCTTTGATATTAACTCTGCTTAAAAGCCCAAAAATTCTGCTTTTAGACGAGCCTGGCGTGGGTGTTGATCCAATCACTCGTGCAAGTATCATTAAAATCATTAAAAACCTAAAAGACACCACGATTTTTTGGGCGACTTCGTATTTAGATGAGGCTTTATTTTTTGATGAAATTTTGCTTTTGGATAAAGGCAAGATTATTTTTAAAGGCAGAGCGCAAGATGCTTTAGAAGCACTTGAAAATAGAGTTATTGAAATTGAGATAAATGGCGATAAAAAGGACTTTTTGGATGAAATTTTAGCACTTGATTTTGTGCTTGATGCCTATGTTTTTAATGAGAAAATTCACGCACTTTTAAATGATGATTTTAGAAAATTCAAAGATGATTTGAGCGCTTTAAATGCTAATTATAATAAAGCGCAGGCAAATTTCGAAGATGCATATATAAAGCTTTTGGGCGTGAAAATGAAGCCAAATAATGAGCTTTTTTCGCTTTTTAAAGACGC
>CALEHZ010000357.1 GCA_937875715.1 uncultured Campylobacter sp.
AACCTGTCGGTTGTGTGATATGTAAATTATCTGGCACGGACGGCTTGTCTCGCACTACTATTGCGACGAAACTTCAAAAAAACTTCGCTCGACGGACACCAAGTCCGCCTTCGCTCGTTTTTTCTCAGTTTCGCCACACTAGGCGCACGATACTAGAATTGCCTTAATAATTTAAAGTGGAATTCTAGAATTCTCAAATTATTTTGTATCAATGTCTTTGGCGAAGTATCGTGAGCAAGATGTGGGCAAACTGAGCAAAAACGAGCGAAGGCGCACTGATGGTGCGTCGAGCGAAGTTTTTGCGAAGTTTGGTCGCAGATTGCTCACGAGACAAGCCATAGTTTCAATTTAAGAGAATTTTAGATTTTAAAAAGGATAAAAGATGAATTTTCTAACTTACTCTCGTCAAAGCATAAATAACGATGATATAACCGCAGTTTGCGAGGCTTTAAGGGCTGATATAATCACAGGTGGGCAAAAGGTAGTTGATTTTGAAAAAGCTTTGTGCGATTACACAGGCGCAAAATACGCTGTGGCGATGAACTCAGCGACATCTGCCTTGCATTGTGCTTACTTAGCTTTGGGGCTTGGAGAAAATGATGAAATCATCACTTCGCCTATAACCTTCGCAGCTACGGTAAACGCTGCTCTTATGTGTGGAGCGAACGCAAAATGGGCTGGTGTAAATGAAAACGATGGAAACATTGATATAAAGAGCATTGAAGCCTTGATCACGCCAAAAACTAGAATTCTAGCCCCTGTGGATCTTGGTGGAAATCCTGTAAAAATGGATGAGATTTGCGCCTTGGCTAAAAAGCACGATTTAAAGGTGGTTGATGATGCCTCTCACGCACTTGGCTCAGGCTACAAAAACGGCATCAAAATCGGCTCTGGGCTGTGTGAAAATGGGCAAAAAGGCGCTGATATTACAATTTTAAGTTTTCACGCTATTAAGCCAATTACCACGCTTGAAGGTGGCGCTTTGCTTACAAACGATGAAAATATCGCTTTTAAGGCAAGGTTGCTGCGCTCTCACGGAATTAGCAAAAAAGAGCTTTGGGATAGCGATATGAGCATGCTTGGCTATAATTATAGAATTAGCGATGTGGCGTGTGCTCTTGGAATTTCTCAGCTAAAAAGGCTTGATGAGTTTGTGCGAATTCGGGCTGAGATTGCTAAGATTTATGATGAGTTTTTTAGCGCTTGTTCTTGGGCTAAAAATGTGGAAATTCCAAGTTCTGTGCGAAGTTCGCGCCACCTTTATATGATTTTATTAAATGATGATTTAGCTGGACATAAAAAAGAGATTTTTAGCGCTTTACATAGTGAAAATATCGGCGTTCAAGTTCATTATAAGCCTACTTATTTATTTTCTTTTTATAAAGAAAAATATGGGCAAATCAGCGTCCAAAGTGCTGAAAATTTCTATAAAAAAGAGCTGTCTTTGCCTTGTCATCAGCTAATGAGCGAAAGTGATGCAAAACGCGTATTAGACGCACTTGAAACGATTGTAAAAAAATATTTATAAAATTAGTAGTTTATTTATAATAATTACAAACTTTTTGTTAAAATGCTTTAAAATTTTGCTATAATTATTCTTCTAAGCATAAAATAATAGCAATTTTGTCTAAGGTCTGGTAAGCTAAATGGGAAAGAGTAATCTATTAAATACGAGTGATAGTTTAGTGCAAAATAAAAACTCACTAGACTTATCTGTTTGTAAAATCAATACAAATGCGACAATAATAGATATTCGTTCAAAACAAGCATATTTAGCAAATCATATTATAAACTCCGTAAATCTTAGCACAAAAGATCAAATTCTAAGCTTTATATCACAAAATCCGCATAATGAATACATTTTGTGCTGTATGAGTTCATACAAAGCAGCTAAACTAGCCTATGAAATAAATCTCTCAAATGTTAAATACTATAATGGATTTATTAAACAAGAATTTATTACATTCAAATAATCGTGATGAAGCAATACTTAAAACAATAGATGATTATAAAGAACATGTTGGTTTATTAGTGGAGAAGAGATTATGAATTATGCTGAATCATCAGATGAATTATTTGAAGTCATTGAAGAGATTAAATCTGGTAAATGCTGTAATAATTGTATTAATAAAGGATTTGAATGCCATAATGAAGAACATTATGATATGGTTATGGTTGATAAAGAAACAGTATATTGTTCTGATTATAAACCAATTACTGAAGAAGAATTGATAATTAATGATAGTTACCTTGTTCATTGGTTTAAAGTTGAAATAGTTAATCAAATTAAGAAACATGATCAATTACATAATTCTCCTAATCCTGAAGTTAAGAGATATGATAATCTGTATCGTAAACTTAATGCTATTCTAGATAATCATTTTGGAGGTGGATAAATGAAAGATAATTTATTAGATATGTTAAGACCTATTCAACAAGATAAATATAAATATTATAATTCAAAAATTAAGAGTAGAGTTAATAAATTAAAACAGATTAATTGTCAAGGAACTGGTGGTTATGTTCCAGTACCTAAAGATTATTTTAAAGAATTTATAGAAAAAGATTAATCATTTAGTCAGACAATTATTTATTTATTTTTTTACCATTTGTCAGACTATTTTTTCTTATTTTTTCATTTTGGTGTTGTTTTATCATTTAGACACTATTTTAGCTATTTTATATCGTAACTTATGTATTCTTTACTAAAATTATTCAGTTTTTTGCATACTTTAAGGTTAAAATACATACTTTAGCTATTTTTCAGTTAAGTTTATATATAACATGTTATTTACTATAATTTTTTCATACTATTTAGCTATTTTTTATTACTTTTAATAACATCGAATGTTCTATAACATACGAATAATACATTAGTTTATAACAACTTATATATAAACTTAACTATTGTCTGACTAAACTTAAGAGTAACTAATAA
>CALEHZ010000358.1 GCA_937875715.1 uncultured Campylobacter sp.
CCATCCAATAAAAATCGCGTCTGCTAATAGATTTCAAAAATGACGGATTTTTAATTTGCTAATATCGGGGAGCGCTGGTTCTCCAACAAAGGCGAATTACACTGTTGTCCCTGCGGATTTCGGTGGGTTTTCGAGTGCTTCTACTGTGCCATTTATGCGGCATACAAGTTCTTCTTTGCTAAAAGGCTTTCTTATATAGTCGTTTGCGCCGCTTTTTAGGAATTTTGCACCGATGCCATCTTCGCTATTTGCCGTTAGCACGATCACAGCAAGCTGCGTTTTGTCGTATTTTAGACGAATTTTTTGCATAAGCTCAAAGCCGTCCATAACAGGCATGTTATAGTCGGTTAAAACAAGCTTAATATCAGGATTTTTTTCTAAATGATTTAGCGCTTCTTGCCCATTTGCAGCTGAGAAAACCTCAAATTGCTGATACATCAAAATACGCCTAATTTCATTGCGAATCGGCATTGAGTCGTCTACGACCATCACTTTGCAGTTGCGATTTTTGTTTAGCCGTTCGATTGTTTGGATGATGTAAGCGATATTATTTACATTATCTTTCATTAGATAATCGACTATTTCTTTGTGCATAAAGGTCTTTTTTACATTATCGTCCATATTTCCAGTTAGCACAATGCTTAAAATATGATTGCTTAGCACGAAATCTACTATTTCGCCATTTGGCGCATCTGGCAAGTTTAAATCAAGTAAAGCTAGGAAAAAATTGCCATCTGTCTCAATGGCGCTTTTAGCCTCAGCCATGTCGTGAGCCACGACAGCTTCGACTTCTAGGTGCTTTTCAAGCCTTCTTGCAATAAGCCTTGCAAGACTTTTGCTATCATCTACGATTAAAATTCTTTCTCTCAAAGTTTAGCCTTAAAAAATTAAAATTTGCTATTTTAGCGAAATTTACCTTTAATTTACTACTTATCTTTGTTTTTTATTTGAATTTTATGAATTATTCTAAATAACCTGCTGCAAATGTCGTAAAATCCATAAAACGAAGTTTTATGTTTTCAATAATATGTGTTTTTTGCTCTGTGTTTGAAATGATGATAATCTCGCTAATTCTAGGATTTAAAAGCTTTTTTGCTTTTAAAAGCGCTAGTTCGCTAGACAAAAAAGGTAGCACTAAAACAGCTGTTTTTCTATCTGGTAAATAAAAATCAAATTCGCCCCAAAAATACACGTTTTTACCGCTTTTAGCAAGCTCGCAGAAAATCATATTTTCTATGATTTTTCTAGGATTTTTGTTTAGCGTAAAAAATTTTCTTAAAGCAAAATCACAAAAATACATTTTTTTAAGGCGTGAATTTTGCTCAAAATTATAGCAAAAATCGATTATTCCAATGTCATAAAGCTTTTGAATTTCTTTATAGAAAAAATCCTTGCTAATTTTTATATTATTTTTAAGCTCTCTAAAAACGCTAAGAGCATTGAAATAGCTGCTTTCATAAAGAGTTTTTGTGCTTAAAATTTCCCTAGCGGTTTTGCTGATATTTGCAAAAATCGCATAACGAAAAAAATTCTCATCTTTATTTATAGGTAGGGAATTTCCACTGCTCATAAAATGCGAAAAGAGCGTATTTTTCGTGCTATTTTTGCTAAAAGCCATAAACTCTTCAAAATCTAGCCCAAAAAGATTTAGCTTTTTAAAGCCAGGACTTTGTAAATTTTTTTGCCTACAAATGAGCAAAATTTTTTCACATTTTGGTAAAATTTCAGGTATTTTTGTAATATTATCAAGGCAAAGAGCTTTGATATTTTTTTGCTCTACAAACTCGCAAAGCTCCATAAAATTCAGCTTTAAACGCAGATCATCAGTATCAATGTAAAAAGAATTTCTATAATTTTTTAGCCAGTTTAGTCCAAGTGTAGTTTTGCCGCAAAGCAAGGGGGCAAAAAGTAAAATTTTATCCTCATCTAAAAGTAATTTTCTAGGGATAAAATTTTCGCATTTTGGCTGATTTTCATACAAAAAATTTAGCATTTTTCGCCTTGAATTTTATAAAATTCACTTTTTATAAAATTCACTTTTTAAAAA
>CALEHZ010000359.1 GCA_937875715.1 uncultured Campylobacter sp.
GTGCGTGAAATTCCGCCTAAATAAAATTCGCCAAATGGGTCGTGTAAGCCGTGGTGTAACTGGAATTAAGTTTAAAGAAGCGGGTGATAGCGTTGTGGGCGCAGCTTTCATTGAAAACAATAGCCAAGAGATTTTAAGCGTGGGCGAACTAGGCATCGGCAAACGCACCACAGCTGATGAATACCGCCTAACAAACCGCGGCGGCAAGGGCGTAATCTGTATGAAGCTAAATGACAAAACCGGCGATTTAATCGGCGTAGTCATGGTAGATGAAAATATGGATCTCATGGCGCTAACAACAAGTGGCAAGATGATAAGAGTGGATATGACAAGCATCCGCAAAGCTGGGCGCAACACAAGCGGCGTAAAAGTCGTAAATGTAGATGGCGAAAAAGTAGCTAGCATCGCACGCTGTCCAAAAGAAAATGACGGCGAGGATGAAAATACGCTTGATTTTGAACAAAATGCTAATCAAAGCAGCGAACAAAACAGCGAAGAAGGTGAAAATAATTAACTTGAATTTTATAAAATTCATAAAATTTAGTGATTGAATTTTTTGAATTTTTTGCTTTGCCCGTTGGGCGAATTTTATAAAATTCATCCAACGAAGCAAAAGTCACGGCAGATTGCTGAATTTTATAAACGAATTTTATAAACGAATTTTATAAATGAATTTTATAAATGAATTTTAGTAAGTGAATTTTATAAATGAATTTTATAAATGAATTTTAGTAAGTGAATTTTTTAAGAGCATGAACACAAGTCAAAGCAGAGTTTATATTATTTTCATTTTTATTGTTTTTCTTATGCTTGTTTTTGCTGGTTTTGTGTGCTACCGTGTGCTACTAGATCGCTCACTGCCAAAGCTACAAAGCTCGGATTTTGACAGCGCACTTCGTGGCTCAGTCATCACAAAAGACGGATTTAGCATAGCAAACTCAGCAAAGCTATACAAAGCGATGGTAAATACTCGCAACATTGACCCAAACAAAAAAGAGCTTTTTATAAAACTTTATAGCCTTTATAGTGGCGATGATCCTAAAAAAATTGAAAAAATTCTAAAAAAGCAAGGCGCAGTTACACTTTCGTATCAAATCGATGCTAAAGGTGCTGCGTATCTAAAAGAGCTTGCTAGAAAATTGTATCGTCAAAAGGTCTTTATCGCCTATCAAGATCCTAAAACCGGCGTTGTAAGCACGCAGGGACTAAGTATAATTGAAAGTGGCGAAAAGCGTAGTTATATCGCTGGCAGCACACTTACACCTTTAATCGGCTATATTCGCAAAACAGAGCAGGGCACGATCACAAAGGTTGAGGGAGTAAAAGGAATTGAAGAGGTTTATAATAATATTTTAGCTTCTACTCAAGATGAGATTATTCGTGGCCCAAGAGATCTTTCAAATACCATTATTTTATCAGGCGAGTCAAAGATAAATCGCCGCATTGATGGCTATAATGTAGTGCTAAATGTGCCCTTAAAGCTACAAAAAATGCTAGAACAACTAGCCGATAGCAAAAAAGAAAATCTAATCGCAAAAGAAATAATAATCGGCGTAATGGAAGTAAAAACTGGCAAACTAATCTCGCTAGTATCATCATCACGCTACGACCCAGCACACATCGCTAAAAACGACTATGAAACTCATCAGCTAGCGAATACGCCTATGAACTGGGCTCAGTGATGAAGCCAATAATATTTTCGCTTTTGCTAGAAAATAATAAAGTAAATCCAATAGAGCGTATAAATACCTTTGGCGGTAAGTATCAGCTAGGCTCACGCACCATCACAGATAGCCACAAAACAAACTTTTTAAGCGCCGAAGAAGTAATAATTCAAAGCTCAAATATCGGCATGATCCAAATCGTAGAACGTCTTGATAATCCCACACTTTACAACGGACTTTTGAAATTTGGCTTTTCACAAAAAACTGGCGTGGATTTAAGCTACGAACAAGTAGGAATTATTCCTGCTTTAAGCGACCTTAAAAATCGCACTTACAAAGCTACTTTAAGCTATGGATATGGCTTGCAAGCTACCTTTATGCAGCTTTTAAGCGCCTATAATACCATAAATAACGATGGATTTATGGTCTCGCCAAGACTAGTCTCGCATTTAGAAAAAGATGGCAAAAAATACCGCTTGAAAGAAGATGAGCCAAAGCAGGTTTTAAGCATGGAAGCTGCTAATAAAATGCGTGAAATTCTAATAAAAGTAGTAGAAAATCCGCACGGCACAGCACGCGGTGCTAGAATTCCAGGTCTAAAACTAGGTGGCAAAACAGGCACAGCACACATCGCTACAACAGGCGGATACAGCGACAAGCGCTATAATGCAAGTTTCTTTGGCTTTGCTGGCGATGAGAGCGGAAACAACTACACAATCGGCGTTTTGGTGCGTGAGCCAATGCGGCCTTATCCTTATTATTTTGCTAGCTGGTCGGCGCTGCCTGTGTTTAAAGCCACAGTTGAGATTTTGGTAGAAAATGGACTTCTTAGCCCAAGCGAGGCATTTACTCCAAGCGCTGATAAAGCAAATGTCGAACAAAACGATGTTTTAGACTGATTAAGGCTAAATTTTTTCCTGCGATCTGCTGTTTTTTAAAAAATTCACTACTGAATTTTATGAAATTTTATGAATTTTAAAAAATTCAAGCACTTACTAAGCCTTGAATTTTTTAAAATCTTATTTATTTGAAAAATATTTTTAACTAATCTCATTTTTTTAAGCTTGTTTTTTTTTTTTTTT
>CALEHZ010000360.1 GCA_937875715.1 uncultured Campylobacter sp.
TTCTTGTAATTTTGTAACACTTTTAAAAAATAATAAAAATTCATCTCTTTTTTGTCTCAATTTTTTATAAATTTTGGCTATAATTTGGCATTTTTTTATCTAAGGCAAAACTCAATGAAAAAATTAAATGGCTCACAAATGATTAGCGAGGCTTTACACGCAGAAGGCGTTGAGATAGTTTTTGGCTATCCGGGCGGCGCTGCTTTAAATATTTATGATGAAACATACAAGCAAAGCTATTTTAAGCATGTTTTAGCTCGTCACGAACAAGGCGCAGTTCACGCAGCTGATGGTTATGCTAGAGCTAGCGGCAAGGTAGGTGTAGCCTTTGTTACAAGCGGTCCAGGCTTTACAAACGCAGTAACTGCCTTAGCGACTGCGTATTGTGATAGCGTGCCAATGGTGCTAATTAGCGGTCAAGTAAGCTTGCCACTTGTAGGCTCTGATGCCTTTCAAGAAATCGATGCTGTGGGAATCTCACGCCCTTGTACTAAGCATAATTTTTTGGTAAAAAGTGTAGAAGAATTGCCAAAAATTCTAAAACAAGCTTTTTATATAGCTCGTTCTGGGCGTCCAGGACCTGTGCATATTGATATTCCAAAGGACATTACAGCAGCAGTTGGTGAGTTTATTTACCCAGAAGATATTTATATGCAAACTTACAAGCCTACTCTAAAAGGGCATTCAAATCAAATCAAAAAGGCTTGTGAGGCGATAAAATCAGCAAAAAGACCGGTAGCTTACATAGGCGGTGGTGCGATTTCAAGTGGTGCGGCTACTTTGGTGCGTGAGTTTGTAAGCAAGACAAAAATGCCAGCTGTGCTAACTCTAATGGCACTTGGCGTGCTTGAAAATAGTGATGAAAATAATCTTGGCATGGTTGGCATGCACGGAAGCTACGCTGCAAATATGGCTTTAAGCGAGGCTGATCTTATCATCGCACTTGGCGCTAGATTTGATGATAGAGTTACTGGAAATGTAAATGACTTTGGCAAAAATGCAAAAATCATTCATATAGACATTGATCCATCAAGTATTTCAAAGATTATAAACGCTGATTTTCCAATAGTTGGTGATTTAAAATCCGTGCTTGAGGATATTCTTGCTAAACTTGATTTTAATAGCGAAAATATCACGCAGTGGCAAGAACAGATTAAAATTTATAGCAATTTACATCCGCTAAAATACAAAGATAGCAAAGAAGGTGAGCCGCTAAAGCCACAATGGGTGATTGAGACACTTGGCAAAATGCTGCCAAAAGACGCTGTAATCGTCACTGATGTAGGTCAGCATCAAATGTGGGTGGCGCAGTTTTATCCGTTTTCTTATCCACGTCAGCTACTTACTAGCGGTGGGCTTGGGACTATGGGCTTTGGACTTCCTGCTGGCATGGGTGCTAGCTTTGCGGTAGATGATAAAAAAACGCCAGTTGTAGCAATAAGTGGCGATGGTGGAGTGATGATGAACATCCAAGAGCTAATGACATTATCTGAGCAAAACAAAAGAGTAATAAATATCGTGCTAAATAATAACTTTTTGGGCATGGTGCGCCAGTGGCAAAGCATATTTTATGGACAGAGACTCTCAAGTGTGGATTTAAAAAATCAGCCTGATTTTTGTATGCTTACAAAAAGTTTTGGACTTGATGGATATAGCGTAAGTGATAAAGCTGGATTTGAGAATGCTTTAAAAGCAGCGCTTGCAAGCGATAAAAGCTGTGTAATTGAAGTAAAGGTAGAGAGATTTGAGAATGTTTTACCTATGGTTGCACCTGGTGCGGCTATTTATAATATGATTTTGGAGTAGAAAATGCGTAGAGTTTTATCTGTAGTTGTTTTAAACGAACATGGCGTTTTAAGCCGTATTGTTGGGCTTTTTAGCGGTCGTGGATATAATATCGATAGCCTTACAGTTGCCCCTATGCCACAAACTGAATTTTCACGCATAAATATAGTCACAAGCGGCGATGAAAAGACGATAGAACAGATCATCAAACAGCTTCATAAGCTAATTTCTACTTATAAAGTAATTGATAATGGCGATTTTGTCGAGCGTGAAATGGTGCTTGTAAAAGTGCCTTTAAGCGAAGATTTTGCCGGGCTTGATCCGATTTTAAAAAGCGTAAATGGCGTTGTAACTCATAGCGAAGAAAACTGCATTGTCGTAATGGCGTGTGATAATGCCAATAGAATCGAGCATTTTATAAAAGTTATGAAAAAATATAGTCCTAGCCAAATTGTTCGCTCAGGCTCAGTAATGATGGAATTATAATGCTTTTAAGCGAAATTTATAAAATTTTAAAGCTTGAATTTTCTGGCGTGGATGCAGATATAAAAGCACTTAACTCGCTAAAAAACGCTAGTGCTAATGAGCTTAGCTACTGCGATGGCGAGGCAAATGCTAATAAAATCGCTGAGTGTAAGGCTGGGGCGATTTTAGTAAAAGACAAGCACGCAAATTTGGTTCAAAACCACGCAATAATCAGCAAAAACCCACATTTAGATTTTGCGATTTTATCTAAATTTTTTGCCAAGCCTTTAATTAGAGAAAAGCTAGAAAATTCGGTTGATAAAAGCGTAGTTATCATGCCAAATGCCTACATTGGCAGTGGCGTAAAAATCGGCGCAAACACGATTATAATGCCTGGAGCATATATCGGCGATAATGTAAGCATCGGCTCAAACTGCGTAATTCATCCAAATGTGGTAATTTATAATGACAGCGTTATCGGCGATGAGTGCGTGATAAACGCAAACGCTGTAATCGGCAGCGATGGCTTTGGCTTTGCCCACACGCCAGATGGTAAGCATGTAAAAATCTATCATAACGGCAATGTAATAATTGGCTCAAATGTCGAAATAGGCGCTTGTACGACCATTGATAGAGCTGTGTTTGAAAGCACAATAATTGCTGAATTTTCTAAAATTGATAATTTAGTTCAAATCGGGCACAACTGCGAACTTGGTTTTGGAACGATTTTAGTAAGTCAAGTAGGCTTAGCAGGCTCATCAATTTTAGGCAGAAATGTCGTAATGGGCGGACAAGCAGGCACAAAAGGTCATATCAAAATCGGTGATTTTGCTCAAATTGCCGCTCGTGGTGGTGTGACTAAGGATTTAGAAAATGGTAAAGAATACGGCGGCTATCCAATAATGGAGCTTAAAGAGTGGTTTAAGCTACAAGCAAAAATCGCTAGATTTTTTAAGAAAAACTGAATTTTATAAAATTCAAGCTTGTTTTTAGAAAATTAAAGCTGAATTTTTTAAAATAAGCCTTGTTTTTATAAAATTCAAAATATTTCATAAAATTCAGTTGAATTTTATGAAATTGAGCCAAAAGCAAATCAAAGTGCAAAAAATTCAAAACTCTGAAATTTTATGATCTTAGAGTTTTGAATTTTTTAAGGAGAAAAAATGACTTTTTTTGAGACATATAACGAACATGTAAAAGAGCGTGCGGCACTTGGTATTCCACCACTTGCCTTGAATAAAGATCAAGTTAGCGAAGTTTGCAAGCTTTTAAAAACGGCTCCAAGCAAAGAATTAGTTGATTTACTAGCAAACCGCGTAAATCCTGGCGTTGATGAAGGCGCAAAGGTAAAGGCTGAGTTTTTAAACGAGATTATCAATCACAATCTAAAATGTGATTTAATCAGCAAAGAAGACGCTATTAAAATGCTTGAGCCTATGCTAGGTGGATATAGCGTAATCGTGCTTGTAGCAAGCCTAAAAAGCAGCGATGAGAGCGTAGCAGCAGCTGCGGCAGGGGCTTTAAAAAATACTATTTTTGTTCATGATTATTTTAATGATGTAGCAAAACTAGCAAAAGAGGGCAATAAACACGCTAAAAGCGTGATTGAGAGCTGGGCAAATGCTGATTGGTTCAAATCTCGCCCTGATATACCTGAGAAAATCGAAGGCATTGTATTTAAGGTGCCAGGTGAAACTAATACAGATGATTTAAGCCCAGCAGGGGACGCTTTTACTCGCTCTGATATACCACTTCACGCAAACGCAATGCTGGTAAAAAGGCAGCCTGGCAGCCTAGAGAAAATCGCTGAGCTTAAAAAAAGCGGCAGAGAGCTAATCTATGTAGGCGATGTAGTGGGCACTGGCTCATCACGCAAATCAGCAACAAACTCTATTCAGTGGCACATGGGACAAGAAATTCCTGGAATTCCAAATAAAAAAACAGGCGGTGTGATCCTTGGCAGCATTATTGCGCCAATTTTCTTTAATACAAATGAAGATAGCGGTGCGCTGCCAATTGTAGTTGATGTAGATGGTCTTGAAATGGGCGATGAGATTACGATTTATCCACTAAAAGGCGAGATTCACAAAGGTGGAGCTTGCGTAAAAACCTTTAAATTAGCACCAAATACCCTAAAAGATGAAGTAAAAGCAGGTGGCAGAATTCCACTAATCATCGCTAGAAGCCTTTGTAATAAGGCAAGAGCTGAGCTTGGTATGAGCGCTGAGGATATTTTCATCAAACCAGAAGAGCCAAAAAACATTGATAATAGCGCAGGATATACTCTAGCACAAAAAATGGTAGGTCGTGCATGTGGGCTTGATGGCGTTCGCCCTGGTATGTATGTTGAGCCAATTACAAGCACAGTAGGCTCACAAGATACAACAGGTCCTATGACAAGAGATGAGATAAAAGAGCTTGCTAGCCTTGGATTTAGCGCTGATTTCGTGCTTCAAAGCTTTTGTCACACAGCAGCATATCCAAAACCAAGCGACGCGCTAACTCATAAAACTTTGCCTGATTTCATAACAAGTCGTGGCGGC
This sequence comes from uncultured Campylobacter sp., assembly GCA_937875715.1. GTDB lineage: Bacteria > Campylobacterota > Campylobacteria > Campylobacterales > Campylobacteraceae > Campylobacter. The sequence continues at coordinate 4,794 of CALEHZ010000360.1, forward strand.
GTGGCACTTCGCCCAGGCGATGGCGTGATCCACAGCTGGCTAAACCGCATGGTCTTGCCTGATACAGTAGGCACTGGTGGCGACTCACACACACGCTTTCCTATAGGCATTAGTTTCCCAGCTGGTTCTGGGCTTGTAGCATTTGCGGCAGTTTTGGGCTCTATGCCACTAAATATGCCTGAGTCTGTTTTAGTGCGATTTAGCGGTAAGATGCAGCCAGGCATCACTCTAAGAGACCTTGTAAACGCTATTCCATACTACGCTATTAAAAAAGGCTTATTAACAGTAGAGAAAAAAGGTAAAATCAATGTATTTGCCGGCAAAGTGCTTGAAATAGAGGGCTTGCCTGATTTAAAAGTAGAACAAGCATTTGAGCTAAGCGATGCTAGTGCTGAGCGTTCGGCAGCTGCTTGTGCAATTGCGCTAAATAAAGAACCAGTAATTGAATATCTAAAAAGCAATATAGCTCTAATTGATGCTATGGTGGCTGATGGATATGAAAACAAAGAAACCTTGCTTCGCCGCAAAGGCAAGATGGAAGAGTGGCTAAAAAATCCTACTTTAATGAAAGCTGATGCAAACGCAAAATATCACACTGTAATTGAAATCAATATGGATGAGATTACTGAGCCGATTTTAGCCTGTCCAAACGACCCTGATGATGTGGCTACTTTAAGCGAGATTTTAGCTGATTCTAAGCGCCCACACAACATTGATGAAGTATTTGTGGGCTCTTGTATGACAAATATCGGCCACTACCGCGCGCTTGGTGCTGTGCTAAATGGACAAGGACAAGTGCCAACTAGACTTTGGATAGCCCCACCTACTCGCATGGATGAAGCGCAGTTAAAGGCTGAGGGCGTGTATTCGCTCTTTGGCGCAGCTGGTGCTAGAATGGAGCTTCCAGGATGTTCGCTATGTATGGGAAATCAAGCAAGAGTGCGTGATAATGCGGTAGTTTTCTCAACCTCTACTAGAAACTTTGATAACCGCATGGGAATGGGCGCAAAGGTATATTTGGGCTCTGCTGAGTTAGCCGCAGTTTGTGCGATGCTAGGACGCCTTCCAAGCAAGGAAGAATACCTAAAAATCGTGCCTGAGAAACTAGAGGGCAAAGAAAATGATATTTACAAATATCTAAACTTCAATTTAATTCCTGATTTTAAATTGTAATTTAAAGTGAATTTTATAAAATTCAGCCTTGAATTTTATAAAATTCCACCAGACTATATGTTGTAAAAAATTCAGCTTTGAATTTTATAAAATTCAAAATGCCGCAGTGCTTTACT
>CALEHZ010000361.1 GCA_937875715.1 uncultured Campylobacter sp.
TTGCCAAGCTAGTTGAATTTTATAAAGTTTTACAAAATACTGCTGAATTATATAAAATTCAGCAGTAAATTTTATGAATTTTATAAAATTCTATTTATTTCATAAAATTCAGTTTTGCCAAGCTAACTGAATTTTATGAAATATCTAATTTATTACTCTTTTAGCCTTTTTACATCAGCGCCGATTTTGCTTAGTTTGCCCTCTAAATTTTCATATCCTCTATCAAGGTGATAGATACGGTGAACATTGCTCACGCCACTTGCGCCAAGTGCTGCTATGACAAGCGCTGAGCTTGCTCTAAGGTCAGTTGCCATCACATCAGCGGCCTTTAAGCTCCCACCTTTAATGGTCGCAATATGTCCATTTAGCTTGATATTTGCGCCCATTCTGCCAAGCTCGCTAGCGTGCATAAAGCGATTTTCAAAAAGCCTTTCATCAATGACGCTAGTGCCGCTTGCTACGCAGGCTAGTGCCATAAACTGCGCTTGCATGTCTGTTGGAAAGCCAGGAAATTCAGTAGTCGTTATCTGCACAGCTTCAAGCTTTTTAGGCGGAATTATCGTGATTTTACCTTCTTCAAACTCAAAACTAGCGCCCATATCACCAAGCTTTTGAATAACAGCGCCCAAATGTTCTTTATCTGCGTTTTCTAGGCTAATTTTGCTAGCAGTAATTGCTCCTGCGCAAAGATAGGTTCCAGCCTCTATTCTATCTGGAATTACCTTGATTTGTGGAAGTTCTAAAAGCTCGCCAGCAGTGCCATAAATCTCAATCTCACTCGTGCCGATGCCATTTATATCAACGCCTGAATTTTTTAAAATCTCACAGATTTGGACTACTTCTGGCTCTTTGGCAGCATTTGTGATTTTGCTTTTGCCTTTTGCCAAAGCTGCTGCCATGATGATATTTTCGCAGCCTGTAACTGTGATTTTATCAAAGACGATATTTGCGCCTTTTAAGCCAGCTCTTGCGCTTGCCTTTACATATCCGCCATCGATTACTATTTCTGCGCCCATTTTTTCAAGCGCTGCTAAGTGTAAATCAATCGGTCTTGCGCCAATTGCACAGCCTCCAGGCAAGCTTACCTCACAATGTCCAAAGCGTGAAAGCAAAGGACCAAGCACTAAAATGCTAGCACGCATCTTGCGAACGATGTCATAAGTAGCTTTTGTAGAGTTAATTTCGTTTGTATTTAAAGTAAGCGAGTGATTTTTAAAACTGCTTTTTGCGCCTAAATTGTTTAGAAGTTTAATCAGCGTTTTTATATCCACCACGCCTGGCACATTTGTGATTTTCACATCATTTTTAGCCAAAATTGTGCTTGTAATAATCGGTAAAGCCGCATTTTTTGCACCAGAGATTTTGACGCTGCCCTCAAGCTTTGCGCCGCCAGTGATTTGTAAATAATCCATAAAATTCTCCAAAAAATTCAAAAAATTGTGAAATTATAGCGAATTTTTGGCATTTTTATGCTATAATTCCGCCCATTGTTTTTATTTTTTTGGAGAAGATATGAAAAAATCACTATTTTTAGTTTTTATTGCCCTATTTTTCAGTGCTTGTGCTACTAGTAGCAAAACAGCCAAAAACACTTATTCTTATAATTACAATTCTTATTCTTCGTCTCAAAATTACAAAACAAAAAGCCTTGAAGATTTCTCAAATAAATTCAATCTTAGCGCCTTTGATGGCACTAGAATCGGTGGTGATTGCTCAGGGCTCATCACAGCGATAAACGCAAAACATAATAACGCAATTTTTAATCCAAGAGAGTTAAATAAATATTTCAAATCAGGTCGCAAATCTCAAGCTATGTTTAACCTATATAAAGACAAAAATCAAATAAGCTTTGATACACCAAAAGTTGGTGATTTAGTGTTTTTTAACAATACTACAAGAAATACCAAAAAAGCTAAACAAGAGCTAATCACGCATGTTGGCATAGTCTCAAGTGTAAAAAGCGATGGCACGGTGGAGTTTTTACACAATATTAAGGGCAAAAATATAAAAAGTGTGATGAACCTAAATGATCCAAACACCCACCAAAACGGCAAGAAAAAGGTAAATTCTTACATCATTTCAAATTGCAGTAGTGCAAGCTGCCTTGTAAGCAACAGATTTAGCGGCTACGGCAAAGTTAGATAATTTTGAATTTTCTAGCTTTTGAATTTCTTATTTCATTCTGCTAATTTTATATGTGAATTTTATAAAATTTAAAAAATTCATCACAAATTTTGAGGTTTAAATGAATAAGCCCCTACTCTCTACAATTTTTATAATTATCCTAACTTGCTCAATTTATATTTATTTGAATTTTATAGGAAATAGTGATTATTTCGTGCTTTTTGGCTTAAATGAATTATTTTTTGCTGGTGCTTATTGGCAGGTTTTGACAAGTATTTTTTTACACGGCAGTTTAGAACATTTAGTTTTTAATATGCTCGCACTTTATGCCTTTGCCTACCAGCTAGAACGTGCTTTGGGGCATTTGAATTTTTTAGCTTTATACTTGCTTGGTGGAATTATCACAAACATTATTTCTCTTAGTTATTTGTATTTTAAAGATGTAAATATGGTAGGCGCAAGTGGCGCTATATGCGTGCTTTTAGGCTTTATGGCGTTTTTTATACCACAGATGAGAAAAGGACTTTTAATAGGCGTTGTTGCTATGAGTTTTGCACCTTTGATTTTAGGGGCAAATATTGCGTGGTACGCACATTTAATCGGCTTTGGCGTGGGATTTTTATTTGGATTTTTAAAGGCAAAAAGATGAATTTCTTTGATACTCTTTGGGACTGCTTAAATGAGAGTAATTTTTCTTCAAAAGTAGTCAAAATTCGGGCTATTCAAACGAATTTTGACTCATATAATTTTGAGCGAACCAGCAAAGCAAAAGCGCTTGTAAAGCCAAGCTATGCTGATTTTTGCAAAGTTTATGAAATATCGAATTTTCCACGCTCAAAGGGTGATAAAACTGCATCTTTTTTGCACGCAGTCGCACACATAGAATACAGCGCAATCGATATCGCCCTTGATGCTTGCTACCGCTTTGATAAGCTGCCAAAAGAATACTACGCTGACTGGCTAGAAGTAGCAAGTGACGAAGTTCGCCACTTTGAGCTAATCAACAAAGAACTAGAAAAAACTAAGCTAAAATACGGCGATTTGCCAGTTCATAACGGACTTTTTGTAGCCTTACAAAAAACAGCCCATAGCCTAACACACCGTATGGCGCTGCTGCCTAGGCATTTAGAAGCTAGCGGACTTGATGCAAATACAAATATTTTAAGCAAAATGGATGCGCAAAACGAGCTAATGCCGCTTTTAGAACTAATTAGAGATGAGGAAATTTCACATGTCAAAAAAGGCGATAAATGGTTTAAATACGCTTGTGAGCGTGAAAATATCGATCCAAATTCATGGCTTGAAATCGTTCTTAGCTATTATCCAAAGGCTTTTTTTAATCCAAAACCAATTGATAAAGAACGCAGGACTCAGGCTGGTTTTAGCCAGCAAGAAATAGAAAAAATCGAGGAAATTATAAAAAATTCAGCAAAGGAAAGCAAATGAAAACAATATTTTTTGTTCGCCACTCAAAAGCTATTCACGACAATATCACACCAGATTTTGAAAGAAAGCTTGAAGAACGCGGCAAAAATGACGCAATTTTGATGGCTACAAAGCTTAAAGCTCGCAGCATTCATATAGATAAAATTATTTCAAGTTCAGCCAAACGCACGATGCAAACAGCTAAAATTTTTGCCAAAGTTTTGGGTGTGAATAAAAAAATTAAAGAAGAGCAAAAACTCTACGCAACTACGCCACAAGCTATAACTGAGGTAATAAATACCATAAAAAACAAGCACAATTTTGTGATGATCGTAGCCCATAACAATGAAATTGCCGAAGTTTGCGAGCTTTTAACTGGTGCTAGCATCGCTAGCTTTCCTACAAGTGCTGTGTGCGGTGTGAGCTTTGAAACAGATGATTTTGCTAGCATAAAAGAAGGCAGCGGCAAGACAATATTTTTTGATTATCCAAAAAATTAGTAATTTTATAAAATTCACCCAGCGGGACGAAGTAAAAAATTCACACTCGCCCAGTCTTTGCCGCAGTGTTTTACCTCGACCCATTGAGTGAATTTTATAAAATTCGCAGCAGTGAATAAATCCAAAAAATTCAAAGCCTGAATTTTATAAAATTCAAGCAATTTCATAAAATTCAAAGCCAAATTTTTTAGAAATTTCAAAACTGAATTTTATAAAATTCAGTTTAATAAGTTTAAAAACTCATTTAGCATCACTTGCTTTAAGCTTATTTGTTCGTTAAAAAGTATGTCATTGCTGATGCTTTTAAAGCTTGTTTTGTAGCCATCGCCATCTTTAATCAAAATGCCTTGCGAAGTCCCAGTAAGCTCTATCGCAGAAATCATCAAAGCTAGATTTGGCAGCATTTTTGTAAGCGGCCTACTAGCACTAAGTTCGCCGCTAAATGTGCTAAAATTCATAATATTTTCTAAATTTTGGTCATATTTTTCGTTTATATTTAAAGTCAAATTTGCCTTAAATGCGCCACCACCAGCATTAAAACTAACATTTTTAAGCTCAATTTTGCTATTTGCTTTTAGAATTTCATAAAAATTCTGGCTAAAAAGAGCATTTTGATTTAAATCTAAAAAATTCAAATCAAGCAAAATACTTTGTATTTCATCATTTGCTAGCTTTAGCTTGGCGATTTTTAGTCCCAATTTACCATTGCCATTGTTTGAATCAAAATTAAGAAAAACTTCATCGCCACTAAAGCCAAAAAGCCCCATAAAACCGCTATCAAAGCTAGAAATATTTAAAGTAAGTTTATCTTTTTGCTCGCTTCTTTTAAAATCAAGATTAAGACCTTTTAAACTAGCATTTTGGCTAAAACTCTCAAAGTTTAAATAATCATTTTTCACGCTAATTTGACTAAAATTAAAGCCTTTTGTAAAATCATTTTTTAGACTGATTTGGCTCTCATTAGCGCTAAATTTTTCGCCCTCATTTTCAAAATAAAAAGGCGGAATTTTTAGCTTTAAAGCATCGCCACTTTGTTCAAAAGTTATATTTTTATCATCAAAAGCGACTTTTGCTATGCTTGCAAGTGGCTGCGTTAAAATCTCAATTTGCCCAGAGCTGCGAACAAAGCCAAGCACATGAGATGTATTTGAAACTACCTTAAAATCAATATCATAAAGCCTAATTATATTTTCACTTTTGCTAGAAAAAAGAGAACTTGTAGTATTTGTCTTTAAAAGCGTGAAATTTTCGCTCTTACTAGCATTTAAATCCTGGCTGAATTTTTTGATTAAATTCATACTATAAAGCTGAAAGCCAAGCAAAACGGCAAATAAAATAACTAAAAAAATTACTACTTTTTTCACTTCATCTCTTTTTTGTAGTTTTACTAAAATACACCCAAATTAACGCTAAAATGAGCACTAAGCCGATTATCAAAGTAGCTGAGTTTGAGCCAAAATAATTGCTTAAATACCTTACCAAATCGCCTGCAAAAAATGCCAAAAGCCCAAGGCTAATCGCCCATAAAATCGCACCCAAGCCATTTATAAGCGTGAATTTTTTGGCATCAAATTTACTAAGCCCGATTGCTAGAGGAATTAGCGTTTTTAGCCCATAAATGTATTTTTTAGCAATAATTATGTATATTCCGTAGCTTTTGAATAAAATCTGCGCTAAAGCAAGCTTGCGGCGGTGTTTTTTGAAGTTTGCTAAAACCTCGGCTTTATTTAATTTAGCAAAATAATAAAGCCCCTCATCGCCCAAAAAATTCGCTACTGCCGCAATTAACATACAAAGAGCGATGTCAAGCGACCCAGCACTTGCTAAAAGTCCAGCTGCTAAAAGTGCGATCATTCCGCCGCCAAGACTATAAACAAACAAAATTGCATAAGCGTAATTTGCGTGGTTTGCGAAAGTTTCTAAAATCTCGTTCATTTTTGCTTCTTTTACTCGTCTAAATCACACTTAATACGCACCAATCGCAGCAACAAGCTCTCTAAATCCATATGAATCGGTGTTTATTATTTCGTCATTTGAGCCAATTACACTGCCACCAAAATTAAGCCCAGCAAAAAGCCCAGAATTATTTGCATAAGCATAAAGCGATTTTGTAAAGCTCATTTCATTCATATTTGAAGCGTTTGCGCCGTATCTGCCAAAACTAGCGGCAAGCTCGGCTGAGATAGTGAATTTTCCGCTTTTTATGTCAGCTACGATTTCGTCTTTTAGCACAAAAATTACTAGCATGTTGTTCTCAAATCCTACTTGAAAACCAAGGCTTGCGCCACCAATGCCCACACCTACGCCATTCCACGACCCTGAAGCTTTTTCTAGCATCACACCTTTGCCACCCCAGCCACCGATGAAAAATCCGCCTTTATAAAAGCTAGGAAAAATGATGATTGCGCTGCTTACGCTTACTAGCTCATTTGCTGGCACTTTGCCTGAGCGGATTACGCTTTTGTAGGCATTTGCACACTCTAAAAGTTGCTCATCACCAGCAAATAGCGTATTTAGCACAAATAATAAAAGTAAAAATATTTTTTTCATTTTCATCCTTTTTAGTAAGAATGGCACATTTTAGCATATTTTTTTGAATATTTTGAATTTTATAGGATTTTTAGTTTTCTTAGGGGTGTGGGGGATTTTCTTTTATAAAATTCGCAGTGAATTTTTTGAATTTTATAAAATTCAGCAGTGAATTTTTTGAATTTTATAAAATTCACTCTAACATCGCAAATTGCTTTAAAAATCATTTAATATTTATTGTTTTATGTTATAATGGTGTTTAAGGTAGAAAGTATCTTAATAGCGGAGTAAAGATATGAGAAGAAGGCTGTTTTGTGAGCTTCATCCAGCTTGTTATGCTATTTCTTTGAAAAAAGAGATTTTAAAAAGACATATCAAAGACTTTTTTAGCAAAGAAAAAATCGCAAAAACAAAATCACAAAAAGAACTTGCTAATATCGTAAAATCGCATAGTTCAATCTTAATTAGAAAATTACAAGGCGTGGATTTAAAGCTGCAAGAAAATAAAGTAACAAATATCCAACTAGCTTGCAAGCAAATAAATGGCATTATCATTCATCCTGGCGAGATTTTTTCGTATTGGCGCACACTTGGACGAGCTACAAAGAAAAAGGGCTATAAAGAAGGTTTGATGATTAAAAAACACGCTATTTCAAAGGGTTATGGCGGCGGACTTTGTCAAATGGCAAATATGATTCACTGGCTTGTTTTAAATAGCCCTTTACAAACAATCGAGCTTCATCATCACTCAGATGCGCTTTTTCCAGATGAGCGGCGCAGAGTGCCATTTGGCACTGGCACTTCGGTTTCATACAATAATGTTGATTATAGGTTTAAAAACACCACAGACCAAGATGTCCAAATCTTAGTTTGGTGCGAAAATGGCGAGCTTTGCGGCGAATTACGAAGTGAGCGTGAGTTTGCTTATCGCTATAAATTAGTTGAAGAAAATCATCATTTTAAAAAAGAAGGCGAAAAGTATTTTAGAATTTCGCAAGTTTATAGAGAAGTGATTGAGAGAGACACAAATAAGCTAATTAAAAAAGAGCTTATTTTAGATAATCACTCAGCAGTGATGTATGACTATAATCTAATCCCAAAAGATCAAATAAAAAATGACTAAAATGCTTGAAAAAATAAAACAAGTAGCACAAAATCATCCAAATAAAATCGCTTATAAAGTTGGTAATAAAAGCATTACTTATAATGAGCTAATTAGCTTAGCG
>CALEHZ010000362.1 GCA_937875715.1 uncultured Campylobacter sp.
CTTTACACCAAGCGAGCACTAGAAGCTGAATTAGAGCGAATTGAAGAAGATTATACTAATAAAAATATAAATTATTGTTTGTGTTTCTTTGATATCGATCATTTTAAACGTGTAAATGATACTTACGGACACAGCGCAGGCGATGTGATACTAGCTAAAGTTGGAAATATTTTACACAAATGTGCCAAAGATGTCGATATAATCGGTCGTTTTGGCGGTGAAGAGTTTGTAGCGCTTTTGCCACTAAGCGACATAGAAAAAGCACACGAATATGCTAAAACCATACTTTCAAATGTAAGCAGCTTTGAGTTTGTCTATAAAAGCACGAAATTTAGCATCACAATAAGCTGTGGAATTTGTGCAAGAAAAAATGTAAATAGCTCAAAAAACTGCATGGACAAAGCCGATGAAATGCTCTATGCTGCAAAAGAAGCTGGAAGAAATTGTATAAAAATTTATGAAGGAGAGTGAATTTTTTAAGCTTTGAATTTTTTGAATTTTATAAAATTTGCCAGTAAAATTATTGAATTTTATAAAATTCAATAATTAAAAAACTGAATTTTATAAAATTTAGTTTTTCATAAAATTCAAAAGCTAAAAATTTATTTTTTATAAAATTCAAATGAATAATTTAAAAGAATTTTTAGATAAAAAGCCTTTGTATTATGATGAAATCGACTACGAGCGTTTTCCAAAGGCCTTTAATTTAATCAAAGATAATTTTAAAATTCCGCCTTGCATTCACATTGTAGGCACAAATGGCAAAGGCAGCACTGGACGATTTTTAGCGCTAATTTTAAAGGCAAATGGACGCAAAGTCGCTCACTTTACAAGTCCGCATATTTTTAGTTTTAATGAGCGTTTTTGGCTTGATGGCAGATTAGCAGATGATTTGAAGCTACAAAAGGCGCATGAAAATTTACTAAAATATTTTTCTAAAAATAAAGAAACTATAAAAAATTTAAGCTATTTTGAGTGGGCGACTTTGCTTGCTTGCGAGCTTTTTGCTGGCTTTGATGAGGTGATTTTTGAGGCTGGAATGGGCGGCGAATACGATGCTACAAACGCACTAGAAAAAAAACTTAGCATATTTACGCCGCTTGGGCTAGACCACACTGATATGCTTGGCAAAAGTTTAGAACAAATCGCCACAACAAAGCTAAATGCGATGGGCAAAAATGCTATTATAAGCCCATTTTTTGCTAAAATGGACATAGCTTTAGAGGTTGCTAAAAGCAAAGGGGCAAGCTTAGAAATTGCGCCAAAATGCTCAAATTTAAATGCTAGTAAAATTTATTTAAAAAAAAGGGCTGAATTTTTTAAAAATAATTTTGCTCTTGCTTTGTGCGCTGCTTTGAGGCTTGGCGCAAAGTGGGATAAGAAAATTTTAGCTAAAATTAAGCCTTTTGATTTAAAAGGTAGATTTGAAAAAATTGCTAAAAATTTATACATAGATGTAGGGCATAACGAACACGGCGCAAAGGGGATTGTAAAGGCACTAGGAAGGCGAAAAGTAAAGCTAATTTATAACTGCTTTGCAAATAAAGATGCTAGTGCTGTTTTAAAAGCTTTTGGGCTAAAGCTAGAACAGATTTTGCTTTATAACTATAAAAGCGAGCAAAGAAAACTGGCTGATAACATTGAAAAAATCGCTAAAAGCTTGAACATTCCTTTTAGCACTTTTAGCAAAAGTGAATTTTATAAAGACAAAAAATCTACTTATTTAGTTTTTGGCTCTTTTATGCTTGCAAGCGAGTTTTTAAAGGATTTTTATGGCTCTAAAAAATAAATTTATGATTACAATCACTGATTTAAATGGCTCAAAAAATTATCTTTTGAGCAATTTAATCAAAAAATTTATAGTTTATTTGCTTATTTTTGTAGTTTTTGTCTCTTGTTTGGGAATTTTTTATGTGAATTTTTTGCTAAATAGCACCCAAAATGCTAAAAATGAGCTAGAAAAACTAAGCACTGAACACAAAACTTTACTTGAAATGAAACAAGCAAATGAGCAGTTTTTAGCCTCGCTTGAGAGTAAATTTAGCGAAGAATACGGCATTGATTTTAATGCTAGCGTAGAAAACAATAGCTTAGTTGATACAATAAAAAATATGGTTTTAAGTGGCGCAGAAGAAAATCTGCTCTTTTCTGGCATTCCAAATGGCGACCCGACAGCTGGTGCTGGGCATATAACTGATAAATTTGGCAATAGAATGCATCCTATTTTGCACCGCACGATTTTTCACGCTGGACTTGATTTTGGGGCAAATTATGGTGCGCCGATAGTAGCTACGGCTGATGGAGTTGTTCAAGCTGTGGGAATGCAATCAGGCTATGGACATGTAGTTGAAATCCGTCATAACTACGGCTTTGGGACAAGATATGGGCATTTAAATGGTAAGTATAATGTAAAAGTTGGTGATTTTGTAAAAAAAGGTGATGTCATCGCTTATGCTGGAAATAGCGGCATGAGCACAGGTGTACATTTACACTATGAGGTAAGATTTATTCAAAAACCTGTTGATCCAATTCATTTTGTAAATTGGAAAAAAGAGAGTTATAAAGAAATTTTTGAAAAGGTAGGGCAAGTAAATTGGCAATCTTTAATAAAGCTAATAGCAGCACAAAACACAGCACAATAATAGGCACAGATGCTTATATAAAAGGCGATTTGTTTTTATCATCTATGATTTACATAGATGGCAGAATCTCTGGCAATATAAAATCAAAAGACACCGTAGTCATCGGTAAAAACGGCTCAATAGAAGGAAATATTGAGGCAAATAAAGTAGTAATAAATGGCAAAATCGTAGGTAATATTGATGCTAATAATATTGAGATTTTAGCAGGTGCTGAGTTTAAGGGTGATATGGAAGTTTTCGAGCTTAGCTGCGAGGCGAGTGCGAAGTTCATGGGACATTGTAAATACCGAGAAGAAAGAAAGCCAGAAAATTCAGATTTAAAAAATTCAAACTTAAATGGCGAGTG
>CALEHZ010000363.1 GCA_937875715.1 uncultured Campylobacter sp.
AATTAAATTAAAAAATTCAGCCTTGAATTTTATGAATTTTATAAAATTCATTTTTGCAGCAGTGAATTTAACCTTGAATTTTATAAAATTCTTTTTCAATCTTTGACTTTGATTTTGCGGATTTTACTGATAAAAAAGGCGTCAAATACATCATCTGGCAATATCAAAGCACCAAGTGAATTTTTTATAATTTTTGCGTTACTTGGCAGATTTAAGGGCAAAATTTCTATCTCAAAGCGAGAATTAAGAGCATTTTTTACTACTTCTTCGTTTTCAGCTTCAAAAAAGGTGCAAGTGCTATAAATCATCTCTCCGCCGTCTTTTAAGGCGCAAAGTGCTGCATTTAAAAGTCCTTTTTGAAGCTTAGCAATGCTTTTTAGCTCTTTTGGCGACTTTTCTATAAAGTTTTGATTAAAGTGCGAATAGCTTGAGCACGGCGCATCTAAAATAATTTTATCAAAGCGGCCTTCGCAGCTTTTTGCTATGCTTCGCCCGTCTTTATTATAGGCACGAATGCTTTGTAATCCATACTTTGCTAGATTTTTTTTAAGCGTAAAAAAGCGTGTTTTATCATTTTCAATTACAGCTTGGCTTATGCTTAAGTTTTGCTTAATAGCCAGAAAATTCAAGGCTATACTTTTGCCGCCAGGAGATGCGCACATGTCGCATATTTCGTCATTTTGGCTTAGATTTAGATTTAAAGGCACCAAAAATGAGCTTGGATTTTGGATATAAAGTTGTCCGTTTTGAAAAAAATTACTATGACTTAAGGCACTTTTTTGCTCACTTGGCAAAATGTAAAAATCGCTAAAAAGCTCGCAAGCACCAGAAAATTCAGCTAAAATTTCGTTTTTTACGCTTAAATCAGTGATGAAAAATCCCACTTTTTTTGGCGCAAAAAAGCTATCCCAAATAGCACTAAAATCATCTTTAAAGCGTGTTTTTAAATATTCATTGAACATAAATACCGCCTTAAAATCTCGCAAGCTGCTAAGCTATCAAGCTTGCCATCTTTATTTTTTGTGTCGCCCAGCCCCTTAAACTCGCTGCTTGAAAAGCTCTCATCTACAAAAATCGGCTCTAAATCGGTTTTTAAAAGCGAGCAAAAA
>CALEHZ010000364.1 GCA_937875715.1 uncultured Campylobacter sp.
CCCACAAGGCACGAAAATCAAGGTTAAATGTATTTACTCGCATTCAGTGACGCCTGATAGAATTTGCTTGCCTTATAACTTCGCTGGCGTAATGCAAGGAATTGATCTAAGCGCACGCTATCCAGAAGGCACTAAGCCTTATGTAATCGGCGAGAGCTCAAATACAGTTACAAACTACGGCTTTGATATTGTTACGCAAATTTCTGAGTTTAATGCTGGACTTTGTCAGCTAGAGCGTTGTAGCGACCAAAGCATGTTTAAAACGCAGTTTTTTGATGAAGAGAGGAAATAAGCATGGCAAGAATGAAGTTTTATGTGGATACTAACCGCTGTACTAGCTGCTTTGCTTGCCAGGTAGCTTGTAGCTCAGCTCATGAAGTCCCAGTAGGTATAAATCGCCGTAAGGTAATCACGCTATTTGAAGGCATTGAAGGCAAGGAAGTTTCAAGCTCTATTGCCTGCCAGCACTGCACCGATGCGCCTTGCTCGCAGGTTTGCCCTGTGAAGTGCTTTTATATCCGTGAAGATGGCATTGTTTTACATGATAAAAAAGAATGCATAGGCTGTGGATACTGCCTTTATGCTTGTCCTTTTGGTGCGCCACAATTCCCACGCAATGGTGCTTTTGGCATAAAAGGTGCTATGGATAAATGTACATTTTGCGCTGGTGGGCCTGAGCCTACAAATAGCCACGAAGAAAGAGAGCTTTACGGACATAACCGCATAGCAGAGGGCTTGGTGCCAAAATGCGCTGCGATTTGTTCATCAAATGCGCTTTTGGCAGGTGATGCCACAGAAGTAGCTGATGTGTATAGAAAAAGAGTGCTATTAAAAAGCCAAGTTGGAATAAAATCAAACATTGATTTAGGCGCAAACTAAAAAAGGGGAGCTTAATGAGAGTTTTAATTCCCTTTCTAGCTCTTTTTTCTGTGCTTTTTGCAGATGGCACAAATCAGCAAAATAGCCCCCTTTGGGGGCAGGCGCGCCTTTTAAACATAGATACTTACACAGAGGGTCTTGCGTGTAAAAAACGCCGGGACAGATTTCTGTTTCCAAAGGGTCGTCTTGACAACCCGATAGCGGAACCGTTATAATAAGTCTGTGAGGTGATGCCCGTGACCAACGAAGAAAAGATCCTCGATATGTTGAACGCTATGAACAAGCGGTTCGACGCGATCGACGAAGAGATTGCCAATTTGAAAGAGTCCCTTGAAGAAACCCGAAGCGGCGTCAACTCCCTGCTGGAGTGGGCGGAAGAATGTGGGAATGTCATCAAATTCCCCCTCCCCAAAGTAAAGTAAGAAATTCCCCGGAAAGGCAAGAAAAACTGCTTGCTTTTCCGGGGAATTCTTTTGGCTCTGTTTTGCTATGCAAAAGCATAGCAAAAATGGCCATGTGCCGCCTGTGGCGGCACGG
>CALEHZ010000365.1 GCA_937875715.1 uncultured Campylobacter sp.
TTATTGAATTACCATCACCATCATCATGGTCTTATGCCAAAAGTTATGGTGTAAAAAAATATGCAGATAAATATAACATTGATTTTATTGATTATAATGTGAATCCAGAATACATTCATTTTGATTTTAATCGAGATTTTAGGGATAAAGGCAATCATTTAAATGTCTATGGTTCCATAAAGGTAGCTAAACATTTAGGGAAAATCCTTTTAGACTATCAGGTCTTGACGATTCATCCTAATAATAGTCAATTTTGGCAAGCAGAATTGAAAATGTATGAGGATAGGCTAAAACGAGATGGGATTAAAGTGGATAATGTATGATTAAATCATAGTTAAAAAGAAGAAACACTTTAGGTGTAAAAAATAATCTGATGCGTTTGTGCTTGAATAGAGGCAAATTGAGTCAAATGAAATAAAAAAGATAAGAAAAGGTTAGAAATCAATCTAACCTTTTTGTTTTTATTTGAGTTTATATAGCCTCTATCGCCTTGTATTTGATCTTGTGAAAAAACATTAAATGTAATTAAACTTGGTAATTTATTTATATAATCTAGTCTTTCTTGCCATAAATTTTTAAATTTTTCTTTATCTTTGTAATCTAGTTTAGGATCAAAATATTCACTTTTTGCAGCATTCATATAATGTAGTAAATCATTTTTACTAAGCAAACAAAGGGCATTAAAATTGCTATTTTCAAAAAAAGAATACATTGTTTCTTTGATTCCTAAATAAAGCTTTGCTTCGCCATGACCTTTACCTATTTTATTAGAATTTACTACAAAACAATCAGGTATGGTTACAATATTTTTAAAAATATCAACAAAAGTAAATTTTTGATCGGATATATTTATAATCCTAGGCATTGTCTGCTCCATATTTACTAATATCAATTTGTTTTAAAATGGCAATTAAAACATCAACAACTATTGAATTTCCTGCTTGTTGATACATTGATGTGTCGCTAACCACAATTTTAAAATCGTCTCTAAAACCCATTAGTCTTAAACATTCTCTTGGTGTTAACTTGCGAATTCTGCCTTTGTGAGTTACATAGTTATCGACACCAGCCCTGTGCATTTTATGCATACTTTGCAAAAGTGGTCTAGCTATATCTAAATCTGTTTTTGTGCTAGTTTTATAGTTTTTTGTCCCGCCTGCTAAAACATATTTAGCAACTTTATCGCTTAAATAATATTTTTCTTCTACATCTTTTACTTCAAAAACAAACTCATCAAATTCAGAGTTATTTTCTAGTGGATGGTAGATTAAATCTCCGTGCCAATTAAACTGCTGATTTCTTTTTTGACAAAGTGCTATATCACCGTTTATTTGAGTATAATGTTTTTTTCTATTCCAAGATGAAGTTACAAATTTAATACCTTTTTCTTTTAAAAAATATTTAGTATCTATAAAATCTTCTAAAAAATCATACATAATATGCTTTAATTTTATGGCTCTAGGAAAAGAAAAATCTGTTTTTTCTTTAAAGCCTACACAAAAAAGCCTCTCTCTATTTTGTGGAATTCCATAATCTTTGCTATTTAAAACTTGTTCGTGTAAATCATAACCAAGTTTTATTAAATGACTTTTTAATTCTTGCCAAGTTTTACCATCGTTATGAGTTAAAATTCCTTTTACATTTTCAAAAATAAAAATTTTTGGCTCACATTCTTTTATAACTCTTACAAACTCAAAAAATAATCTGCCTCTATCATCATCAAGCCCAAGTCTTTTGCCAACAGCAGAAAAAGCCTGACAAGGCGATCCTCCAACAAGCAAATCTACTTTATTTTTATAATTTTTAGCAGAAAAATTTTTTATATCATTATGCCAGTTTTTTTCATCTATTTTATAATTAGCAAAATACGATTGTTTTACTTTTGGGTCAATATCACCAGCAAAAACTATTTCATGTTTAATATTTAACCTTTTAAAGGCTTGCTCTATTGCTCCTATTCCAGAAAAACAAGTAGCAAGCCTCAAAGTAAAATTTGGCTTTGAAAAAGTTTTAGTTTGCCAAGTCATATTTTATTCAAAGCCCTTTTTTAGTAGCACTTTAACCCCAGGTAGCTCTTTGCCTTCAATTAGTTCTAATGATGCGCCGCCACCAGTGCTAATAAAAGTCATCTCATCGCTATCTCCTGCACGCTCAACGACATCAGCCGTATCGCCACCGCCCACGACTGTGGTAGCGTAGCTCTCAGCGATTGCGTGGCTCATTTTTATGCTACCTTTGTTAAACTTATCCATTTCAAATACGCCCATTGGCCCATTCCACCAAATAGTATGCGCATCAGCAATTGCTTCTTTAAATAGCTTTACGCTCGCTGGCCCGATATCAAGCCCCATCCAGCCTGATGGAATTTCTTGAATAGGCACATATTTTATCGCGCTATCATTGCTAAAAGTCTGGGCTGCGACTACATCCACAGGCAAGTAGATTTTCACACCTAGTTCTTTGCCACGCAGCAAAATATTTGCCGCTTCTTCAATCAAATCTTCTTCTAAAAGCGAGTTTCCTATGTCAATTCCCATTGCTTTTAAGAAAGTAAATGCCATTCCACCGCCGATTATTAGCTTATCAACTCTTGGGAGCAAGTTTGTAAGGGCTTGAAGCTTGCCACTAACTTTTGAGCCACCTGTTA
Organism: uncultured Campylobacter sp.; assembly: GCA_937875715.1. GTDB lineage: Bacteria > Campylobacterota > Campylobacteria > Campylobacterales > Campylobacteraceae > Campylobacter. The sequence continues at coordinate 2,648 of CALEHZ010000365.1, forward strand.
CAGCCACAAACGGCCTACTTGGATGACGGATGAGGTTTTGCCCAAACTCTATTTCTTTAATCAGCAAAAATCCAGCCGCTTTATGCTCATCATCAAAGCATTTTGTGATAGCATGAACGCTAGCGTGTTCTCTATGACACACGCCAAAGGCATCATTTACGAAATAATCAGCCATGCTAGCTAGTTCGGCGGCAAGCTTTTCATCATCTTTTGTTTCGCCTTTTTCAAAGCGCAAGTTTTCTAGCATCATTATATCGCCAGCCTTTAGATTACTAGCCTTTGTTTTAGCGTCATTTCCTACTACATCTTCTGCTAAAATCACTTCTTTATCCAAAAGCCTACTCATGCGCTTTGCTACTGGCATAAGTGAGAGTTTATCATCCCAGCCGTTTTTAGGGCGACCTAAATGCGATGCTAGAATAATAGCGCAGTTTTGGTCTAGCAAATAGCGAATTGTAGGTATCGCACTTGAAATTCTGCGATCATCAGTGATATTGCTAAACTCATCCATAGGCGTGTTGAAATCACAGCGCATAAGCACCTTAGAACCTGGTTTAAAATCTAATTCTTTGATTGAGACAATTTCGCTCATTTTATTTCCTTTATTTTGAATTTTCTAAAATTCTAGTTTTGCGGCTTGTTTGGCTTTATGTTTGCTGTGCTAAAAGCTGCCCAAAGTATAAGAGAAATTCCAGCTAATGCCAAAATCAAAACACCGATTTCATGTGAAGTCATCTTATCTCCTTATACTGCCTGTTGATTAAAAATTTTAGCATAATAATAGTAAAAAATAATGTTACGCCTACAAAATAAGTGCTAGCATACATTATGCTATCATCATTTGGTCTAGTCCAAACATAGCCTATTACGCCAAAAAATCCAGTTATTGCGCTAACTAGCCAAATTCTAAGCTCGGCTAGTTTTTCTTTTACTAAATCATTCATTTTGAGCGCTTGATATCTCCTACGCTTTTAGCACCAAAATAAAAGGCATCTTCATCAACTTCGCTAAAATTGATTACCACGCGTTCTTTTGCCTTGCCAAGGCGCTTTACAAAAACATCTGTGATTTCGCTAGCTACTGCGTCTAAATCAGCCTTTGGCGGCAGTTTTCCTGCCATTTTTACTGAGATTACTGGCATTTTTACTCCTTTGATTTAAGTTCGGCTAAGAACTTTTCTATATCGTATTTTGCTCTGTAATTTTGACTCATTAAATGTATCATAATATCTATATCCAACAAATATAGATTCCTTATACAAAACCTCGAGC
>CALEHZ010000366.1 GCA_937875715.1 uncultured Campylobacter sp.
GAGATTGATTTAGACTTTACTTTATATGATATTTTACAACTTGCTAGTGGCTTTAATAAAGCAAATGTATCAATGCCAGAAGCACCAGATGAAGTAATTAGCTTAGTAAGTTTTGATGATACTTACAAGGCTTTAAAAGCTGGTGGATATTTAAGCCAAAAAAGCGATGATAGGATAGCGTCTTATTTTGCTATTGATAGTGATAATACTAGAAGTGGTGTAATGTCTAGCTTTAATGCGCCTTTGATGATGTTTAGAGCTGATAATATGCGCCTTGCTACTAGCGCAAATGACTTTGATTTTAGAGATTTGCGTAAGAAAAAAATGACTATTTACATAGGCATAACGCCTGACCAGTTAGCTAATGCGAAGCTCATTTTAAATATCTTTTGGCAGCAGCTAATAGGCGTAAATATCAAAGAATTACCGCAATCAAATCCTAATCTAAAATATAAAGTGCTTTTAGTAATGGATGAATTTACTGCTCCTGGTGCTTTGCCTATTTATCTAAAATCAGTTTCATTTATTGCAGGATACTGGCTTCGCTCTCTTATGATTTATCAAAATGTCTCTCAGCTAGAACAGGCAAATCCAGAAGGTTATGGCAAAGAAGGTGCTAGAACCTTGCTTTCAAATCACGCTTGTCAAATTTTCTACACTCCAAGAGAACAAGAAGACGCTGAGAAAATTTCTAAAATTCTAGGCAATAAAACCACTAAAAATCGCTCACGCAACCTTGGTGCTGGTGGCGGTGGGAGTGAGAGCGATACGCCAAGAGCTTTAATGCTACCACAAGAGCTAAGAGCGATGACTATGAAAGAAGAGCTAATTACTATTGATAATGGTAAGCCAATTATGTGTAATAAAGCCTTTTATTATAACGATCCTTATTTTATGAATAAGTTTAAAGAGGTTTCGCCATCAATGAAAAAAATAAAAGGAATTCCAACTCAAAAAGAACAAGAAAAAGCAATTCAAGCAGGAGAGACTTATATAGAAATTCCAATTCAAAGTTTTGCTAAACAAGAAGAAGAAAGGAAGGCGTTTTTTGAAGATGAAAAACTTTTAAACTCTTTAAAGCAAAGAGCTGTGGATTACACCCAAGAAGAAGAGGAGTCTTTGAGAATGTATGAAGAGATGATAAATCAACAAAAAGGAGAAGAAAATGAAAATATCGCTTAATAAAAGCATTTTTAGCAGTGTTTTAATCTCTGCTTTTTTAATGGGCTGTGCAGGAATTCCAGATCCAGTTGAACTTGATGGTGGTAGTGCTATTACTATAAATCAAGAGCTAATAAAAAAAGAAGCAAAAGCAATTCCTCTTGATCCATTTTTAAAAGATAATCCTTGGACTTATAATATTATTTTTGAAAAAAAAGATGGCGAGTATATAGAAAATGAACAAATAGTAAAAAGCTTTTATGTCGCTCATAATGCCAAAAAAATCATAATCATAGGCAATAAAAATGTAGCACTTGATTATAAAAAATATTTTGAGAGTAATGGGGTTAAAAACATTGAAATTCACGAAGTTTATTACACTGGCGAAAATGAAAATAAAGTCAATGTATTATTTTTCGGATCAAAGGAGAAAAAATGAAAAAAATTCTAGTTTCTAGCTTATTAGCTAGTTCTTTGGCATTTGGTGCTACACCTAACGAGAATTTGGGCTCTAAAGAGCTTACAGGCGATACTAAGCTTTCTTGCGAGGCAATTTTGTGTCTTA
>CALEHZ010000367.1 GCA_937875715.1 uncultured Campylobacter sp.
ATTTGACCGATTTGCTTGGCGGCTTTTAGCGCAGCCCTTTGAAGTGCTTTAATCTCATCTAAATTATGCTTAGCGCTCACACCCTCGACATTTAACGCAGTTTGAAGGCTAGCAATTCCTTTTGCTAGTTGGTTTATTTTTCCTTGTAGATTTGCGCCGTTTGCATCGCTTGAAATAGCTTCATTAAACTGCAGCATATTTATGCCTCTAAACTCACTGGGCGAAACTTGCGTATTTTGGTTAAAAATATTTTGATTAAAATTTGAACCTAAATTTTGTGTATTTTGCGTAAAATTTTGAGCGTTTTGAGCGTTTTGAGCGTTTTGAGCATTTTGGGCAGAATTTTGACTTTGAGCAGAATTAGGCTGATTTTGTGCTACATTTGGCTGGTTTGGCGTAGCATTTGAATTCGCTGTATTTGGCTGGTTTGGCGTAGTATTTTGGCTCTGATTAGCTTTTGGCATAGCTGCTAAATTTTGTGAATTTTGTAAATTTTGCGTATTAGCTGCATTTTGTGTATTTGACATATTTAGTCTAATTTTTGGCGCAGTGTTTTGAGCCTGTAAATTTTGAGCGGTATTTTGAGTGTTTGAATTTTTTGAATTTTCTAAATTTTGCCTCGCTGGGTCTTGATTTTTTACATTTATTGCTAGATTTTCTTTATAGTTTGCATTAGCGATTTTTAGGTCATTTAGCGCTGCTTTTAGCTCATTTGCGTTTTGATTTATTTGCGCTCTTATGCTTCTTGCAGTTGCCATGCTTTGAGGGTTTAGATTGTAGCTATTTACATTTTTTAGTGCTGAGTTTATACTATTTTCAATGCGAGCTAGCATTTTTTGAGCATTTTGCGGCGACACACCTTTGCCTAGATTTGAGAGTTTATCAAGGTATTTTACAGCATTTTCAAGACTGGCACTAGCCTTAAAAAGCCCTTTATAAGTAGAATTATCAATGATTTTTTGATTTTGGGTTTTGTGGGCGTTTAAAAGCTTATTTAAATCATCAATGCTTTTTTTGGCATCGCTGTCGTTTGGCAGCTGTAAAAAACTCTCTTTTAAGCTAGCTGAGCTTGTATTTTTCATAAGACTTAAAAGCTCTTTGATTTTTGGCGGCAAAGTCTGAGGCTCAAGGGCTTCTTTTATTTTAGCTTCTAGCATTATGCCTGAGTTTTGCAAGGTTTTAGCGACATCGCCGGCTTTCATATGCTCAATTGGCTTTATGAATTTTTCTAAACTTTCTTTAAAAGGCTTTAGTTTTTCATCGCCATCAAGCTGCTTGATTAAATCCTTTATATCGCTGGCTAGATTTGGTGCTACTTGTAGCGTTTTGGGTGTGTTTGGACCTTGTTCGCCAGCTTTTAGTCCAGCTAACAATTTATTTGTAAGTTCGCCTAATTTTTGCTCAATTAAGCTTAGTTTTTGGGCTTCTAAATCTTGGCGATTAAATATGGGTTTTGCACCCTGCGTGGTG
>CALEHZ010000368.1 GCA_937875715.1 uncultured Campylobacter sp.
ATTTTTTACTTCGTCCCACTGGGTGAATTTTATAAAATTCACTTTGAATTTTTTGAAATTGCTGTGAATTTTATAAAATTCACTTTGCGCTGAATTTTATAAAATTCATTAAAGGAATGTGTATGAAAAAAATTTTATTCTTTTTGGCTATGGCTTCATTTGCCTTTGGCGTAGAGTGTGGCAGCGGCGATGAATGCCTTATAAAAGGCATGGATTTAAGCGATAGCAATGAAACGCTCTCAGATGAATATATCATAAAAGCTTGCGAGCTAAAAAATTTAGACGCTTGTGCGATGCTAATTGTAGATGATACAGCGCCAAAAGAAAAGAGAGAAAAACTTTATAATATTTTAAAAGATGGTTGCTTTGGCACTGCGCCAAATATGATGTTTGCGTGCTTTATGGCAGCGACTTATTCTTTAGAAATCAATGATGAAATTACATTTAAAAAGCTTTTTGAAAAATTCTGCCAAATTCCAATGACAGATATGCAAAGAAAAATTATGATAAAAGCTGATTTTATGAAAGATTATGAAGAAAGCTGCGTAGGCTATAAATAAGGTTTTTATGAAAAAATTCATTCTAAGTCCGCTGCTGCTGTGCTCGCTTGGCATTGCAAATATAGATATGGCAATAGCAAATGTCGGGCAGTATGTAGAACAATACGCTACTAAAAAAATAGACAAGCAAGATGCTATTGATATAGCTATTGCTGTGGCTAGCGATGAGATAAAAAGGCGAGTAGAAACTCGCACAAAGCCGGCTGTGGAAAAATACGAAGAAAACGGCTTGGAAAAAGTAAAAATCAACGCACTTGGCAAAATTGACATTGATATAGCTATAAAGGCATTTGAAGAAAATTCAAGCGATAAAAAGCTCTCAAACATTGCTTTAAGCGCTTTTGGGACGGATAAAAATGAAAATTATCAAAACTTTGATTGTAATACAAAAGATGGGCTTAGATTTTGCCTTTTAAACGAACTTGCTGATTTAAAAGATGAAATATCGGTTAAAACAGCATTGGACATCGATACTATAACAGAAGTAATTTTAGAAATTATAGATATCAAGGGCTTTGCCTATGGTTTTGATGGGCATAAAGACGGCGATACTTTTTATTTTTATGACATTTACTATACTGATATGTGGAGAATTATAAATTATTTTAAAAATCCTAGCCTAGCAAATAGACTTAAAAATGAAGACTGGCAGACCATAGAAGAAGCAAAAAGAGTGGCTGCTAATATAGAAAATAAAGCAGGTGGATCAGATTATCAAAAAGCAAAATTAGCCCATGATTATTTGATAGAAAGAGCTGATTATTATGAAGGAATCTACGAAGCTGATGAAAGAGGCGATGATCCTGGCATTTACAGAGAGGCTTATTCTGCGCTTATTACTGGAGAAACCGTGTGTCAAGGCTATGCTAATGCCTTTGAGATTTTAATGAAAATTATGGGCGTGGAGTCTGCGTATATGTCTGGCGTGGCAAAAGGCGAAAGCAGCGATGGCAGCGAGGGCGGACATGCGTGGAATGCTGTAAAAACAGAAGCTGGCTGGATGCAAGTAGATGTCACATGGGATGACATGGGCGGGGCTAAGAAGTCTTATATGTATTTTGGTCTGCGTGATATAGATATGAGGGCTAGCAGAAAATGGATACAAGCAGCTTACAGCCCAGCAGAAAATATAGCAAATCTATACTACACCACAGGCGCTTATCAAAACGGACAAAGGCAGATAAACGAACATATTTGCGAAATAGTAAATAAAGGAAAAAGCGTAGAAACCTTTGTTTTAAACGCTGAGGCTTCTATTGAGAGATATTTGGATTATTTAGAAAACTGCGATGTTAGCGGCAGCTTTAGTGGCTCGCTTAATGGCAGCAAAGAAAATGGCTTTTTTCTAAATATATTTAGGATTTAAAATAATGAAAAAACTAGCACTGATTTTTGCTTTTTTGGGCTTTGTTAATTTTTGCGTAGCTGATGGATTTCAAAATGCTAAACTTAAAATTGCCAAAGATTTAGTAGCGCAAGGTGAGTATAAAAGTGCTTATAAAATTTTAGATAAAAACTGCCAAAATAATGATTTAGAAAGTTGCGGCGAGCTAGCTGGACTTTTTCACATGGGCAAAGGCGCGCCAAAAGATGAGGTCAAATCACAGCAGCTTTTAAGCCTTGCTTGCGAGGCTGGATTTATGGAATATTGCGATAATTTAGGCGTTACATATTATTTTGGCTTTTTAGAAAAAAATGATGAAAAGGCACTTGCTTTTTTTAAAAAAGCCTGTGATGGCGGATTTATGCGTGGGTGTAATAACGCTGGCGTGATTTATGATAATAGTGTGCCTAATGACTTTGTGCTTGCTTTTAAATACTATCAAAAAGCTTGTGATGGCGGCTATGCGTATGCCTGCGGCAATGTGGCTGTGATGTATGACTTTGCTAAAGGCGTAGAACAAGATATTCTAAAAGCTATAAAAATGTATAAAAAAGGCTGCGAAGGTGACAATCCACATTCTTGCCAGACTCTAGCACAGGGCTACAGCGAGGGTAAATTTGTAGAAAAAAATCCTACTCTAGCTAAAGAACTTTATAAGAAAGCATGTAATTTAGGGCTTGAGAGCGCATGTTCTAAGTGAATTTTATAAAATTCACTTTATAAA
>CALEHZ010000369.1 GCA_937875715.1 uncultured Campylobacter sp.
GCTCGTCATCATCGCCCACAGCCACAGCTACTTGCATCGCACCTTTATCAATCACACCAAGAGCGTCTTTTATGGTAGAATTCTTATAAATTTTTATATTATCTATTTTATTCATTTTACGCCTTTATATCATAAAATTCTTTTTTTAAAATTCCATTCAAATCTATATTTTCTAGAATTCTAACTATTTTTTTACTAGCTTTGCCGTCGCCGTATGGATTTTTAACATTTTTTAAAATCTTAGAAAATTCAGCGCTAAAAGCCTTTTTAATCGCTTTTAAAATCTCGCTTTTTTTAGGCTTTGCGTCGATTACGCTTTTTGCTTTTAGGCGCCCTTTTTGCCTATCGCCCACATTTATCGTAGCGATTTTAAAGCTTGGGGCTTCTGCTAGCCCACTTGAACTATTGCCAAGCACGATATCACAATGCTTTAAAGCACTCAAATATCTTAGCTGCCCCAAAGAAAGAATAAAAATCGCTTTATTAGAATTCTTACTTACAAACTGAGCAATCATCTCATTTATGATTTTACCACCACTATCGGCATTTGCGCCGGTAAAAATTATATTAGTGTTTTTTAGATTTTCAAGCGCTGATAAAATCTGCCCAAACTGCTTTTTAGCCGTCCCACTCTCCAAAGTTACCGGATGAAAAGTAACTAAAATATTTCTTTTATTAAGCTTGAAATTTATAGAATTCTCAAAGTCATCTCGCCCCAAAAGCTTTAAGCGTTTTATGCTCTCAATGCCCATTCCACCTACATTATAGACATGCGCTGGATTTTCGCCAAGCTGGATAATTCGCCTTTTATAAGCATTTGCGGCAGGAAAGTGAATTTGACTCATTTTTGTAAGACTATGCCTAATGCTCTCATCAATCGCGCCTTGCGTAGTCTCGCCGCCATGAATATGCGCAATCACCACTCTATGAATCATCGCCGCCACACCAGCTGCCATCATCTCGTATCTATCGCCCAAAAGCACCAAAATATCAGGCTTATTTGCGCTAAAATACTTGCCAAACTCGCTTACACCACGCCCAAACGCAGCGCAAATCGCGTTTTCATCGTCATTTTCTAACCCAAGCGCAATTCTAGTAAAGTCCTTAAAATCTTTCTCAATTTCTTTATAAGTAAAGCCAAAACGCTCTTCTAAATGCGCCCCAGAAACCACTAAATCAAGCATGAGTTTTCTAGAATTCTCAATTTCTTTAAGTAGCCAAAAAAGCAAGCCATAATCAGCCCTTGTCGTGGTTACTACGCAGATTTTTCTCATATCTCTATCATCTCATCAGCTTTAAAATCACGCATTGCCGCTCGTCCTAGCACCTCATCCCAGCGCATAGGGCTGATGCCACCGGCTGGGCGTTTTATACCTAGATTTTGCTCGCTTAAAATTTCGCCCTTTTTTATATCACGGCTTGCTACGATTGATTTTCTAGCGATTTTTATGTTTTTGCTCTCGCTCTTGCTTGGGCGTTTTATGCCGTCCCCAAGCGCCATCTCTATATTTCTTATAGCACTTACCATCGCACTTAGCTCGTCTGGTTCTAAGCTCGCTTTATGGTCAGGCCCTGGCAAGTTTCTATCAAGCGTAAAGTGCTTTTCTATCACACTAGCCCCAAGTGCCACAGCGGCTATCGGCACTTCAATGCCCTTTGTATGGTCGCTATATCCAACACTCACACCAAAAGCCTGCGCGATTGTATTCATCGCTTTTAGATTTACGTCGCAAAAAGGCGTAGGATACTCGGTATTTGCGTGAAGCACTGTTATATCATCTTTTTTAGTGCCTGAATTTTCTAGAATTTCAAGTGCTTTTTCTATTTCACCTAGATTTGCCATGCCAGTAGAAAGCACTATTTTTAGCCCCAAAGTGCCGATTTTTCGTAAATAAGGCAGATTTGTTATCTCTCCACTTGGAATTTTGATGATTTCTAGCCCTTTTTTTACTAGTAAATCCACGCTTTGC
>CALEHZ010000370.1 GCA_937875715.1 uncultured Campylobacter sp.
GATTGATGCCGGCGTTGATGAAGCGACTGCGTTTAAGCTGGCGGCTGCTGCTATGGCTCAGAATGCGGAAGAGTTCAACCGGGTAGCGGCTGAGGTCTGCACGGATGTAAATGGCAACTTTAATCAAGCTGCCTATGATCTGGCGCAGACGATGTACAACAACCTGACCAACGTAAAGACGGATCTTGCTTCTGTCGCAAAGCAAGCACACCAGACGGCTAAGGCTATTGCTGGTGTTGCAAGCGGTACAGTAGCTGGATCAGCTGACGTACAAGGCGGGTCTGGTGGTGGCACTGGCGGCAGTGGTATTAAGCTCAACCTGACAAGCGGTAGCTTTAAGGGAACAGAATATTCCTACACTGCCAAGGAAAGCAATCTGGAGGACTTTACTCCCCAGATTGAACTGGATGTTTCCAAGGCAAGAGACGGTGAGTTCTTTGTCTTTCATCCCGGTATGGAAGTGCCTCACATGAGGACCCGTAAAAAGATTCCTCTTCTTAACTCAAAGGGAGTAAGTAAACTCAGATTTTCTAATTTTGATGATACCGAAACCCAGTTCGGCGTGGAAAAATTAGAAGATGTTCTTCCACCAGCACAATAAAAACTACCTTGAATAATCAATATTTTGAACTTAGCATTTTAGGCTCAAACGAGCAGAGTCTGAAAGATCTTGTTTTTGAGCTTGGAATTAGTGCCGTTGAAGAGATACAAAATGGCTTTGTCGTGCGATCCAGCGATGATTTAGAGCTTATAAAATTCGGTATAGAAAATTTAGCAAATAAATTAAATATTAACATAAAAACTACGCTTGAAATAAAAAATAATGATGATTGGATAGCTAAATACCAAAATAGTGTCGAGCCCGTGCTTTGCGGTGAATTTTATATACGCCCAAGTTGGAGAGAGAAAAATCCTAAAAAGCACGATATTATCATCGATCCAGCACTTGCCTTTGGCTCAGGACACCATGAAAGCACCAGTAGCTGTTTAGAGCTAATCAGCAAGTATTTTTTAGAAAATTCAAAAGGTAAAAAAGCTCTTGATGTAGGCTGCGGTAGCGGAATTTTGAGCATTGCATTAGCAAAAATTGGTCTAAATGTAGATGCCTGCGATACTGAGACTCAAGCAGTAGAAAGCACTATTTTAAATGCAAATAAAAATAGCGTTGAATTAAATAAAGTTTTTAAAGGCAGTATAAATAGCACAGATGCTGAATATGACATAATTTGTGCTAATATAATCGCTGATGTAATTTTTGTTTTAAGTGATGAGCTAAAATCTCATTTAAATAAAAATGGATATTTAATTCTAAGTGGAATTCTAAATCGCTACAAAGATAGAATTTTAGATGAATTTAAAGAATTAAAGCTAATAGAAAATATTAGCAAAAACGAGTGGGAAAGTTTTATTTTCCAAAAAATTCAAAATTAGGAATAAAAGATGAATAAAGATACAAATAATCAAAACGGACAAAATCAGAATAATAATCCATTTAATCGCAATCCTATCATTACTTTTGCGATTTTTGCAATTGTTATTGTGTTGATTTTTCGTTCATTTGCACCTGAGAGTTTGGCTGAATTTTCTGGTGCTGAGCAAAGCACGAGTGTTTCATACTCGCAGCTTAAACAAATGATAAAAAATAAAGAAATTACAAGTGTAGCGATTGCTCAAACTACGATTAGGGCTCAAAGTAGCTCTGGTGTGACTTATAGCGTTCGCAAGGTCCAAGGCGACAGCACGCTTATCCCTATGCTTGAAGAAGCCGGAGTGCCTTATGGAGCGTATTCTGAGAGTAATTGGTTTAGTGATATGCTCTTTTCGTGGGTGATACCTGTATTTATTTTCTTTGCTATTTGGATGTTTTTAGCAGGGCGAATGCAAAAAAACATCGGCTCTGGAATTTTAGGCATGGGAAGCACTAAAGGGCTCATAAACTCAGAACGCCCAAAGGTAAAGTTTGATGATGTAGCTGGAGTTGAAGAAAGCAAAGAAGAAGTAAAAGAAATAGTAGATTTTCTAAAAAATCCTGAGCGTTATATCACGCTTGGTGCTAAAATCCCAAAAGGTGTGCTTTTAGTGGGTCCTCCAGGCACTGGTAAAACGCTTCTAGCAAAAGCAGTTGCTGGTGAGGCTGATGTGCCATTTTTCTCAGTTTCTGGGTCTAGTTTTATTGAAATGTTTGTAGGCGTAGGTGCAAGTCGTGTAAGAGATTTGTTTGAAAAAGCTAAAAAAGAAGCACCTGCTATTGTGTTTATCGATGAAATAGACGCAATCGGCAAGAGTCGTGCAGCTGGGGCCATGATGGGCGGAAATGACGAAAGAGAGCAAACTCTAAATCAGCTTTTAGCCGAAATGGATGGATTTGATAGCGATAAAAGCCCTGTAATTGTCTTGGCTGCTACGAACCGCCCTGAGGTGCTTGATGCTGCGTTACTTCGTCCAGGTCGCTTTGATAGACAAGTTTTGGTTGATAAACCTGATTTTAAGGGACGCGTTGATATTTTAAAGGTTCATAGCAAAGAAGTAAAATTGGCAAAAGATGTAGATATGAATGAAATCGGTCGCCTTACAGCCGGACTTGCTGGGGCTGATTTAGCAAATATCATAAATGAAGCCGCTTTGCTAGCAGGTCGTGCTAGTAAAAATGCTATTGAACAGCAAGATTTGGTTGAGGCTGTAGAAAGGGCAATCGCAGGATTAGAGAAAAAATCTCGCCGCATAAATCC
>CALEHZ010000371.1 GCA_937875715.1 uncultured Campylobacter sp.
AGGTCAAAAACGAGCACTTCCAGCACCCGTTTTTTACAATTAAGCCGAATTTTCTAAACTGCGTGCGAGCTGAATTTTATGGAATTTTATAAAATTCAAAAAGTGAATTTTATGAAATTTAAAATCTTTTGGCACAAAAATCAGCCAAATTTTATAAAATTCAATAATTTTATAAAATTTGGTTTTACTTTATCCGTCTAGGTGAATTTTATAAAATTTTTTATTCTTCGCCAAAGAGAGCTTTTAGGTTTTTTAAGCCTTCTTCGTTGTCTTTGCTTGTCGCTGCTTCTTTGCTGCCGCTTTCTATGAGTTCTATTTCGTAGCCTGTGAGCATGCTAGCAAGGCGGATATTTACGCCAGCTGCGCCTATTGCCTTGCTTTTTTGTTCGCTGTCTATGTTTACGATAGCTTTTTTATCTTCTATTTTTACTGAGATTATGCGAGCTGGAGAAAGTGCGCGAGAGATGTAAATAGCAGGGTCACTAGCAAACTCTATGGCATCAATGTTTTCGCCATTTAGCTCTTTGCTAACTGCGTTTATTCTCACGCCTTTTACGCCCACAGCGGTGCCTACAGCATCGACATTTGGGCTAGTTGAGAGTAGGGCGATTTTAGCTTTTTTGCCAGGAATTCTTGCGCTATTTTGTATAATTACGCTGCCTTCTTTGATCTCAGGCACTTCTGCTTTTAAAAGCGCTTCTAAAAACTTTGGTGAAGTGCGTGAAAGCTCGATTTTTATGCCTAGTTTTTTATCAAAATTCACACTTTTTACAATGGCTTTAATTGTATCGCCGACCTTAAAGCTCTCATCTTTTATGCGGTTTTTGCGTGTCATTAAAGTTTTGGTGTCACCAATTTCTACAAAAGTCGTCTCATCGCTGCTTACGCCAGTTACTACGCCAATAACTAGCGAGCCGATTAAGGCTGTGAATTTTTCGTAGATTTTATCATCTATTAGCTTGCCGATGTGATATTCGATTTCACGGCTTAAATGCGCTGCTGCTGTGCGTCCGTAGTTTTCTAGGTTTAGTTCGTAATTTAGCGAATCGCCGATTTCTAGGCTTTTGTCGATTTCGTGTGCTTTTTTAAGACTAATAAAATGCTCGTCATCCAAGCGCTCATCGTCATCTGCGACAATCAAAATATGCTCGTATAAATGTAACTCTTTTGTAGCTTCATCTATTTGCACATCGTATTCAAGCTCTGGATTTATCACCTTTTTAGCAGTTTGAATAAAAGCTTCTTTGATGCGTGGCAAGGTGTCTTTATATTCTAAGCCTTTTTCATTAGCAATTGATTCTATAATATCTGAAATTTTTTCCATTTTTTATCCTTACAATTATGAATTTTTTGGGAATTTTTTAAAATGCGGATGGAAATTATAGCTAAATTTTATTAAAACTAAATAAAATTTTAAGCGAATTTTGTTATAATTTGCCCTTTAAAATTTAAAAAAAGGGGCGAAAATGGATTTAAAACTAGCAAGAGATAATGTAAAAGACAAACCAAAAAGCACAATAAGTATAGAAAAAATAGAACAAGAATTAGCCAAAGAGGGCGAGAAAATTTACTATTTTGATAGAGAAAATGCTCACAAACAGCTAATTTCACTTGTAGAAAACTTTGAAAAAAAAGGCTTTAGCGTCTATCATCGCATTGTAAAATATGGACTTGATGAAAACGACTACTGCTATGAGGTACACATACTTTGAAGCTTTTTGTTCGCACCTTAGGCTGTGCGATGAATGTAAAAGACAGCGAAAATTTCATCAGCCAGCTAAAAGATGAGTATGAGCTATGTGATGATGTAAGCAGCGCTGATTTGGTGCTTATAAACACTTGTTCAGTGCGTGAAAGGCCTGTTCATAAGCTTTTTAGCGAGCTTGGCGCTTTACATCAGCAGATGAAAACTGGCGCAAAGCTTGGCGTGTGCGGTTGCACTGCTTCGCATTTGGGTCGTGATATCATAAAGCGTGCGCCGTATGTAAATTTCGTGCTTGGCGCAAGAAATGTAAGCAAAATCAAAGAAGCTGTAAACACACCAAAATTCGTAAGCGTTAGCCTAGAAAATGACGATACAAACTATAATTTTGAAAATGACTATAGCTCAAATCCCTTTAAAAGCTATATAAATATAATGGTAGGCTGTGATAAAAAATGCACTTATTGTATCGTTCCACACACCAGAGGTGATGAGCTAAGCGTGCCAAAAAGCATAATTTTAGAACAAGCTAGGCGCGCAGCAAACTCTGGCGCAAAAGAAATCTGCTTGCTTGGACAAAATGTAAATAATTATGGTAAGCGCTTTTCAAAACCGCATGAAAAGATTGATTTTAGCGATCTTTTGTGCGAGCTTTGTGAAATTAGCGGGATTGAGAGAATTCGCTTTACTAGCCCGCATCCACTTCATATGGATGATAAATTCCTTGAAGTTTTTAGCCAGCAGCCAAAGATTTGTAAAAGCATTCACATGCCCTTACAATCAGGCTCCACAGCGATTTTAAAAGCGATGAAAAGAGGATATAGCAAAGAGTGGTTTTTAAATAGAGCCTTTAAATTAAGAGAGCTTTGCGGAGCGGATTTAAGCATCACAACTGATATCATTGTCGCCTTTCCTGGCGAGAGCGAGGCTGATTTTAAGCAGCTTTGCGAGTTTTTAGAGGGCTTTGCCTTTGATAGGATTAGCTCATTTGCGTATTCACGCGAGGAGGACACCCTAGCCTATGATATGGAGCAAATTAGCAAAAAGCTCATAAACTCACGCCTAAAAAGCATAGAAAAAATTACAAAATCAAGTCTAAATTCTAGTTTAAAAGCGCAAATCGGCAAAGAAATTTTAGTGTATTTAAACGGCAAAA
>CALEHZ010000372.1 GCA_937875715.1 uncultured Campylobacter sp.
AAAAATTCAAGTGTAGCTTCTCTTTTTGGTGTATCTGTAAGCATGAGCAATAAAACAGATGAGCCGCCACTTCCTTTTAACTTATTAACGCTTCAAACATTAGCTAGTAAAATGTTTGGGTTTTCTGCCAAAAAAACACTACAAGTAACACAAGAATTAAGAGAGAAGCACAAGGCAATTTCTTACAATAGGAGCGATTGCGAATATTTACCTACAACAGCTTTTGAAAATGCGACAGCTGTTTTACAAGCAGTTAATGAAAACATAGGGTTGGATATTAGCAAAGCTGATACTAGCTATAAAAATAGAGCTTTTGATGATAGCAAATTATCAGCTCACTATGGGATTATACCTACAAAGGCAAAATTTGATAAAACTAAACTGAGTGAAGATGAATTAAATATTTATGAGTTAATAGCAAAAAGATTTTTAATGCAATTCTTTCATCCATGTGAATATATAAGCTATCAAGTTGTTTTTAACAAAGATGATATCGCTTATAAAACTACTTTAAGGCGTAATATAAAGCTAGGATATAAAGAATTTTTTGGAAATTCTAGCGATGATGAGAACACGGATGAGCTAATAAACACTGATTTAATGTCGTTAAATGGTGCTAATGCTACTTGCCAAGATGTAACTATAAGCAGAGAAAAAACTAAGCCTCGCCCACTTTATACAATGACAAGCTTATTAAAAGATTTAAACAGCGTAGCAAAATATGTTACTAATGATAAAATTAAAAAGCTTTTACTTGAAAAGGACAAAGAGAAAAAAGGTGAAAATGGCGGAATTGGAACCCCTGCTACTAGAAGTGATATGATTGAAAAACTTATCACTAGCGGTTATATTGAAGTAAGTAAGGATAAAAAACAGCAAATAAAAAGCACACTTAAAGGGCAAAATTTGATTAAATGTGTTTCTAGCTTTTTATCAGCACCTGATATGACGGCTCTGTGGTATGAATATCAAAAAGAAATTGAAGCAGGTAATCGCACAAAAGATAATTTTTTGTTTAGCGTAAAAGAAGATATCAAATACGAGATTGAAAGAATAAAAGATGGAGAAGACTTTAAGATGGAAGTAAATAATAGCGGTATAACTTGCCCTAAATGTAATAATGGAGTGCTAGTAAAAAAGCCTAGTAAAAATAAGCCAAATACTTTTTGGTGGGGTTGCTCTTGCTATCCAGCTTGTGATGCTAGATATTTTGATAATAATGGAGAGCCACAATTAGAAGAGCGCCAAAAAGCAGTAAGAGATGAAAATTCTATTACCTGTCCTAAATGTAATGATGGATTTTTGATTGAGAGAAAAGGCAAAACTGGATTTGTTTTTTATGGTTGTAGCAACTGGAAAAAAGATGGTAGTGGTTGTGATGGATCATTCAAAAAAGACAGCAATGGTAATTTAGTGCCTATGGGACAAGTAGAAAGACCAGCAAATGCTATAAATTGCCCTAAATGTAATAAAGGCTTTTTGAGAGAATTCCCAAATAAACAAGGCACTGGTGTTTGGTATGGATGTAGCGAATATAAAAATGGCTGTCAAGCAAGATTTGGTAAAAATCAAAATGGCGAACTTGTAGAATTTGGTGGTGTAAAACTTGGTAATTATGATAAGAAATAAAAAATAAGGAATAAAAATGGAAATACACGCAAGTATAGAGCATAGTAATATAAAACTTAGTTCAAAAGAACATTTGAAAAATTACATAAATTATCTATGTAATTCTACAAATAAATATTACAATAAACATACTAGGCTTAACAAGCTTTATCGCTATATCAGCGAAAATATCACAAAAGATAAAAATAAATCTTTTGCAGAATACATTAATTTTAGCAATATAGAAGTTTGTAAAAATTTGTCCGATGAATTATATTCTGAAATCATCACTACCATTAATGATATTTCATTTATACAAAGAGATATAATTCATTTTAGATCTGATGAAGAAATAACTCCTCAGGCATGGCAAGATATCATAGTAGCTGATATTGAAAGTCTAGTAACACAAGAAATAGATGATTGCAATATTTGTTATTTAACACTACATCTTAACCAAAAACACGGTGCACATTTGCATAGAACCTATTTTTAAAAAATACAAGGATAAAAATAGTGAAATTTTATCAACCTGATTTATTTGACTAGGATTTTTACTTTACTAAATATTTAAAATATTTAGTAAAGTAAAATATATTTAAAAATATTTCGCCAAACAAAAAACTATTCAAGGATACAAAATGAAACAATCACAAGATAATTCAATGGATTTGTTTGTTTATGAAAATGGAGAGCTGATCCCAAATGAAACAATGCTCTCAATCAGCAAACAAATGCCATCAAGAGAAGCAAAAGAAGCACCAAATACACAAAGCACAAAAAGCGCAGAAGAGATTTTTAGTGATAAAGTGGATGA
>CALEHZ010000373.1 GCA_937875715.1 uncultured Campylobacter sp.
GATGATAACGCCAGCTTTGTTCACTATGAGCTAAATGTCACAGGCAAGCTTAATAGCCCTCAAAAATTCTATAATTTTATAGATTTTTTAAATAATTATAATAATATTATTTTGCTTGATTTTCCTGTAAAAATGCAAGCACACAAAGATTTAATCGATACTAGCTTTGAAATAAAAGTCCTTGAAAGCAAGTCAAAAATACAAAAAGACTTTTAAATTTTATAAAATTCACTTTGAATTTTTTGGCTCGTCCACTGCTGCCGATGTGAATTTTTTAAAAAATTCAAATATAAAAATTAGCCAAAAGCACTTAAAAGCCTTGTAAATTTTGCTATAATCAGCGCAAAATTTCTTTATAAAGGCGTTTTTATGATACTTCATTTTACATTTTTTAGCCGTGCTGGGCATATTGCGTTTTTTGTGAATTTTTGGGCGAAGCGCTCTGGAATGAAATACGCCCTGCGCCAAAATGACGAAAGCTGCGAGCTTTTTATTGAAGGCGATGAAGCTGGGCTTAGCAAGTTTAGCGATGAACTAGCCAAAATGTCAACTAGTGTGTTTTTAAAAGACACTAGCGTAGAGCTTTGCGAGCAAATGCCTGAAGCTGCCGAGTTTAAAAGCGATTTTACAAGCAATAATATCACGCCTTTTGCTCTTGAAAATGATAAAAATGAATGTGGCTTTGGCAGTGATAAAAACTTCATTGAATACGCTAAAAACGAGCTTTTAGCCGGTAAAAGTGTAAAATATAATGGGCTTGAAATTAGCGTTTTAAATGATTTTAATTGCGATTATATCATGCCTACAAGGCTGAATTTGTTAGCTAAAATTTTTATTTGCGATGAAAAAAGCATGATAGCTTTAAGCAGCTTTGAAAAGCCTGTTATTCGCCTTCGCACCAGCGCTTTGTTTCGCTCAAATCATGACGCGTCCCCACTATTTTTTGGCGTGCGAGCAGCCTTTGATATAAATCTATTTAAGCTTTGTAATTGCTTAGAAGGCATAAATTTTCTTGCTATTAAAGATAGCAATATTCCATTTAGTGCAAATCTTTTAGAACGCCAGCTTTGTGTAAGCAGTGGCGGTGAGTTTGCACCTGTGCTTAGCTCTACAAACAAGCTTGCATCGCTATTTGCTTTGGTTTTAAGCGAATACAAAATGCCAAGCGATGATTGTTCGCTATTTTATTTTAGCAAAGAAAATGATGATTTTATCAAGGTTTTCAAAAATGATGGCGAGTATAATTTACTAAAAATTCCTATGCCAAAAACTTATGAAGAAATTTACGAAAAAATCTCTGCAAAAGGCCCGCTTATTGACAATTTCAAGGCGAAATTTAGCTTGCCAAGCGGAGAAATCAAGCAAAAATCTGCAAGTTTTTACTCGCTTTTTTGTATAATTGCTAAGATTTTAGATTTTAAAGACGATATTTTGGATTTAGCTAATGATTTTAACGGCGAAAAAGGCGTTAGAACTGATTTTAAAATGCAAAGCAAAGACGAGTTTGACGCCATAGCTCTAATTAATTCTGCCATGAGCTTTAAACTAGCTGGAGCTGAGCCTAGAAATATCGCATTT
Organism: uncultured Campylobacter sp.; assembly: GCA_937875715.1. GTDB lineage: Bacteria > Campylobacterota > Campylobacteria > Campylobacterales > Campylobacteraceae > Campylobacter. The sequence continues at coordinate 1,579 of CALEHZ010000373.1, forward strand.
GGGCTAATTGAGAGTCTTGCTTATTTTATCGAGCACTACACAGAGCTTATAAATAAAGAGCTAGAATGTGCTAATTTCGTGCTTTTAGGCTCATTATTTGATTGTAAAAGCCTTAGCGAAATTACGCTAAGACAAACAAAAGCAAAAATTAGTGAGATTTATCCACTTGAACTGCCTTAAAATCGAGCTTTTTGGACTTGTTCAGGGCGTTGGAATGCGCCCTTTTATCTACAATCTTGCGCTTAAATATAACTTAAATGGAATTGTCTATAATGACGACAGCGGCGTAAAAATCAGCATTTGTGGCGATGAAAAATCTTGTTTGAATTTTTTAAACGAGCTAGAAAATTCGCCTCCGCCGCTTGCTAGAATTGATAAAATTCTAACTAGCAAAAGTGATGAAATTTTTAGTGATTTTAAGATTTTAAACTCAAAAAATTCAAATAAAATTGCACCTATTTTGCCAGATTTTGCTCTGTGTAAGCAGTGTGAGCGTGAGTTTAATGACCCTGCTAATCCTCGCTTTCACCATGCTTTTATTAACTGCACGCACTGCGGCCCTAGATTTTCAATTATAAAAACCCTGCCTTATGATAGGGCAAACACGACTATGAGCGAGTTTAAAATGTGTGATTTTTGTAAAAAAGAATACGAAAATCCTACAAATCGCCGTTTTCACGCTCAGCCAATCGCTTGTAATAATTGCGGCGCAAGAGCGTTTTTAAGGGATTTAGAAGGTGGTATTTTAGCAAGTGATGAAGAGGCTTTTAAAAAGTGTGCCCAGCTTTTAGAAAATGGCAAAATTATAGCTATAAAGGGGCTTGGCGGCTTTCATCTGTGCTGTGATGCTACAAATGAAAATGCTATAAAAACTCTAAGAGAGCGTAAAAATCGCCCACACAAGCCACTTGCTTTGATGTGCGAAAATTTAAAAATGGCGCAAAGCATAGTAGAGCTAAACAAATACGAAGAATCTGTGCTTTGTTCACAGCTTAGACCTATTTTACTCTCTAAAATTTCAGCAAATTTTAAAAAAAGTTTAAGCCAAATTATTGCGCCAAATATGGATAAAATCGGCGTTTTTCTAGCGCCAACAAGTCTAAATTTATTACTATTTCATTACTTTAAAAAGCCTATTATCGCTACTAGCGCAAACATTAGTGGTGAGCCTATAATTACAAGCTTTGATGGAATTAAAGCCAAGCTTGGCAAGGTTTGTGATTTTGTGCTTGATCACAATAGAGAAATTTTAAATCCAAGTGATGATAGCGTGGTGTTTTGCGCTCAGTTTAAAGAAAATTCAAATATTTTAGAAAATTCATCAGCAGTTTTAGAAAATTCAAAAAATTCAACCCAGTTTTTGCGAAGCTCAAGAGGTTTAATGCCCAAAATTACGCCTTTTAAGCCACTCAAAAATAATTCTTGTATTTTAGCTATCGGCAGCGAGCTTAAAAATCATTTCGCTATTTATCAAAATGGCTCAATTTTTCACTCGCCTTACATCGGCGATCTTAAAAATATTGCTAATTTTCAAAGATTTTTAAGCGTTTTAAAAATGTTTGAAAAGACCTATGAAATGCGTTTTGATAGCGTTATTGCCGACTTGCATCCGCATTTTTTACATACAAAATATTTTACAGAACAAGGCTATAAAATTCACAAAATCGCTCACCACAAAGCCCACATTTACAGCGTAATGTATGAAAACGATTTGCCTTTTGATGCTGATATAATGGGCTTTGCCTTTGATGGCACAGGATATGGGCAGGACGGGCTTATTTGGGGCGGCGAAGTTTTTGAGAACTGCTTAAATAATGAAAAGCTTAAAAGAATTTATCATTTTGATGATTTTGCGCTAATTGGCGGACAAAATGCTATTAAAAATATTTATTTTTTAGCGCACGCAATTTTAAGTAAATATGGTATTAAGGCTAGTGAATTTTATAAAAGATTTAGCGAAGAAAAAATCGCTCTTTTAAACGCTGGTTTAAAGGCTAGTAAAATTCATACAACATCGCTTGGCCGTGTGTTTGACGCGGTTTCTAGTATGGCTTTAAATCTTAATGAAATTAGCTTTGATGCGCAGGCTGCGATGAGCTTAGAAAGCTTTTATGACAAAAACCTAGATATTTGCTATGAGTTTGGCTTAAATGATGATATAATAAGCTTTAAAGAGATTTTTGAAATCATAGCAAATGAAAGCAATCAGGCTAAAATCGCAACTGGCTTTATAAACGCTATTGCCACGCTTATCGCAAAATTAGCTAAAAAGCATGATAAAAGCGTGGTTTTAGCCGGCGGCTGCTTTTTAAACAAAGCACTTTTAGAAAAAACTTGCGAGCTTCTAAGTGCCCAAAATACGAGCTTTTATCTTCCAAAAGAGCTTGGCGCAGGAGATAGTGCTATTGCTGCTGGGCAGCTATTTTGGGCGCTAAATACGCTAGAATAAAGGTAAAAAGGGGATAAGATGGATGACACTTTAAGATATAGCATTTCGCTGCCAGCGCCACTTTTAAAAGAGCTTGATGCTCTTGTAAAAGCTCAAAATTACGCTAGTAGAAGTGAATTTACAAGGGATATAATCCGTGAGTATTTAGGTCGCAAAAAGTGGCAAGATGGCGATGAGAGCGCAACAGCCGTGCTAGTAATCAGCTACGATCACCACGAAGGCGAACTTCTTATGCGTAAAATGCGCTTAGAGCACGACAGCAAGGTGGAGATAATTTGCACAAATCACATCCACATAGATCATCACAACTGCCTTGAAACGCTGATTTTAAAGGGGCTGGTGCGTGTTATAGAAGAGTTTAGCGCAAATAT
>CALEHZ010000374.1 GCA_937875715.1 uncultured Campylobacter sp.
CGTTGGCGTGGGGTGGATGCGCCTACTTTGTATGTAGTGGCAAAGTTTGTAGAGATTGCGCCGCTATGTGCTGATGATGTGGAGTATATAAACGAGTTTTTGAAATAAGGCGAAATTAAGGGCGAAAATGAAGAAATTTATTACACTTTTGTCGTTTTTTGCGCTTAGTTTGGCTGGTGCTTATGAGCTGAGATTTAGCGACAAAAACGGCGAAAATAAAATCAGTTTTGAAGCTGTGGAGATAGGGCAGACAAACGGCGTGAAGTTTGGCGGATTTAATGAAATAAACGGGCAAAAAGCCTGGCAGATGAATGACTTTGTAAGTGAGTGCGAGTATGACCTTGCCTACAAAGCAAGAGAGCCAGAGATCACAGACCTTAATAATGATGGCGTTAAGGAGGTTTGGCTGATTTATTACAAAGCTTGTCAAGGTGGATTAGATCCGCTTGAAATGAAAATCTTAGCCTACGAACAAAAGGGCGAAATCACGCATAAATACGCGCTTCGCGGGCAAAGTTTGCTAGAAATTGATGGTGGCAAATACGGCGGAGAGTTTGAGGCTGATTTTGCTGGGGCAAATCCTGCTTTTTTAGCACACGCCAAAAAGCTATGGAATAAATACAAAAAGCCTTTTGATTAAGGCAGATAAAAGAAAAATAAAGGAGCAAAAATGAAAAAATTTATTACACTTCTTTTTTTTGGCGTGCTTTTTGCTGGGGAGCAAAACGAGCAAAATGAGCAAATCAAACAATACGACCAAAACAGGGCAAACTTGATATTTTGGACTTTTAAAGGCTATTTAAGCCAAAATGATGCTGGGATTTTTTTGGGTGAGCTGAAAATCCCTGAGAGTTTGTATAACGAGAAAATCAAAGCAAATTGCGCTCTAAACTCGCCTTGCGAACTTGGGGTAAGCTACACAGAGGTGGATGATGGAGGGCCTGCTATCCAGCCAGTAGCCACCGACATACACAGCGCAAAAGCAGGCAAACTGCTAAACGCTGAGATAAAAATCAATGATATAGAAATTACAGAAAGTGACGGGCTATGCTCTATCACAGCTCAGATAAATGGGCGAAATGAGAGGCTTTTTGGCGAGTTTTATAAGGTAGAAAAGCTCAAAGCAAATGAGCTTTATAGCGTGGAGTATGTGGTTAGCCTCAGTCCTGCTGATAGTGCTGATGAAGAAAATAACGAATACCTCTACATCACTAATATAAAGGAGAAAAAATGAAAAAATTTATTACACTTTTGGCACTTTGTGTGTTTGGTTTGGTGAGTTTAAACGCTTACGAGCTGAAATTTAGCGACAAAAACGGCGAGAATAAAATCAGCTTTAAAACGGCAAAAATAGAGCAGACAAACGGCGTGAAGTTTAGCGGATTTAATGAAATAAACGGGCAAAAAGCATGGAGCATGAGCGATGGCATAGATGAGTGTATGTTTGATCTCATGTATAAGGCAAGAAAGCCTGAAATCACCGACCTTAATAATGATGGCATTAAAGAAGTTTGGCTGATTTATTATCAAACTTGCGTAAGCGATGTAAGCCCAGCGCAGATGAAAATTCTAGTTTATGAAAGAAAGGAGGGAGAGACGCACAAATACGCACTTCGTGGCGAAACTTATAATAAGTTTGAAAAAATCGGCGGTGAGTTTAAGGCTGATTTTAAGGGTGCTGACCCAGCACTGCTAGAACACGCCAAAAAACTCTGGAATAAATACAAAAGCCCAAAACTAGGGCAAGATTGAAAAAGCTTAAAAAGCTTAAAAATATCAAAAAGGAGCAAAAATGAAAAAAATTATTTTACTTGCGGCTGCGGCAGCGCTGTGCTTTGGCGCTAGTCCTGTGGGTAGTGATTGTACTTTTAAGGGCAAAAAGCTCTACGGCAAGGTTCAAATCGTAAATGCCTTCCCTGATATCAAGGTTCAAATCGTAGATGCCTTCCCTGATTTAAAGGTCAAAAAAGTAAATGCCTTCCCTGATAGCTGCGGAAAATGGCAAATCGTAGATAGCTTTCCTGACTTTAAAATACAAATCGTAAATAGCTTTCCTGATATAAAAGTCAAATATGTAGATGCCTTCCCAGGCAAATAGTTATAAAATTCAAGCTGAATTTTATAAACTGAATTTTTTAAAAAATTCTAAAAAATTCTAAAAAATTCAGGCTTGAATTTTTTAAAGTGAATTTTATAAAACTGCTGCGAATTTTATGAAATTTTAAAAAATTCATTTTCGCAGCAGTTTAGAAAATTCGGCTTAATGATAAAACAATGGTGATAAATAATTTGCTAAGCTTTATAAACGAGTTAAAAAGTAAATTTAATAGCGTAGAAAATCTACCAAATTCTTAGTGTATATAATTTTCATTACTTGGCTCAATTTTATTTAAGAATATCTTTTATTGCGGTT
>CALEHZ010000375.1 GCA_937875715.1 uncultured Campylobacter sp.
TTATAAAATTCAAAAGCAAAAAATTTAAAACTCTAGCTTTTCAAGCATTTTTTCACTGCGTTCTAAAAGCTCTTTTGCTCCACGCGCGATAAACTCACTAGCTAGTATCACACCAGCATTTGCGCCAAGATTTTTGCTAAAATTACGCTCGGTGCTTAAGACTTCGCTACCATCAACAAGCCCCAAAATCGCCTTTACTCGCACTTTATCGCCATCTAAAACAGCACTTATCCCAATAGGCGCTTGGCAGCCACCATTTAAAGTATCTACAAAAGCACGCTCAATGCTCGTCTCAATCACGCTTTTTTCATCGTTTAAAAAGCTAGTCGCATCACGCACAGCAGAATTCTTACTAGCAATTTCAATGCCAAGTGCACCCTGCCCCATCGCAGGTATCGTGCCAAGCGGACTTACATAATTTACAAGGCTATCAAGTCTAAGCCTAGAAATTCCAGCCTTAGCCAAGATTATTACATCAAAAACGCCATTTTGAAGTTTAGCGATGCGAGAATTCACATTGCCACGAAGTGAAATTATTTTAAGATCTGGGCGACGACGCAAAATCTGCATCCTGCGGCGCAGACTTGTAGTGCCAACTTTCGCCCCAAGCGGTAAGCCTTCTAAGCTTTTGTAATTCATACTCAAAAGACAATCATCAGTATTTTCTCTGCTACACACACAAGCAAGTTCAAGCCCACTCTCAAACGCCGTAGGCACATCTTTTAGGCTATGAACGGCGATATCAGCCCTACCATCAAGCAAAGCATTTTCAAGCTCTTTTGTAAAAAGCCCTTTTCCGCCGATTTTAGCCAAAGGCGTATCTAAAATAATATCGCCTTTTGTGCTCATCTTAATTATCTCGCATTCATGTCCAGCACGCTCTAAAAGCCCCTTTATATGCTCGCTTTGCCACATAGCAAGAGCTGATTTTCTACTAGCTATTCTTATTTTCATTTTTGTTTTAGGGCCTAGTTTGTGAGTGCTTTTGTCCGCAAACGGCTTGTGTAGCCCAGTGCCTTACAAGCAAGTTTTAGGCAGTTTTTCTGCGGACTTCGTCCTTAAAAAATCTACCTAAAACTTACTTGAACGCTACCGCTACGGCACCCCACGGCTTACACTGCGTCGTTTGCGAACAAAATCATCTCACAATCTTAGAGCCCTTTTCCTTTCTATAAATTTTTTTTGAAATTCCACTACTTTAAAGCATCTAGAATTCTAGTTTTTATCTCATTTGCACTGATTTTTTCTTTTTCTAAGCCTTTGCGTTTGATAAATTCCACTTGCCCATTTTGCGCGTAGTCCTTGCCGATAACCACGCCAAAAGGCACGCCAATAAGCTCAAAATCAGCCATTTTCTCGCCATATCTAGCCCCAGCTCTATCATCTAATAGCACTTCAATGCCTGAATTTTCTAACTCACGCTCCAAGTCAAGCGCAAAGCTCAAAGCACTTTCATTTTTAGTATCAGGCACGATGATATGAACGCTAAATGGAGCGCATTTTTTATCCCAAATAATGCCTTTTTCATCATTACTAGCCTCTACCATCACAGCTATTAGGCGTGAGACGCCGATACCATAGCATCCCATGATAAAAGGCTGAGCCTTGCCATTTTCATCCAAATAAGTCGCGTTCATCGCCTCGCTATACTTCGTGCCAAGCATAAAAATATGACCAACTTCAATGCCTTTTTTCATCATCAAAGGTTCGCCATTTAAGTCCAAATCGCCTTCTTTAACAGCCACAAGATCAGCAAAGCGTGATTCTTTAAAGCCAGTGATTTTAAAGCCGATTATGTGATAGTCTTTTTCATTTGCGCCGATTATCATCTGCTCTTCATCTTTTAGCTCGTTATCAATGTAGAATTCTACATTTTCAGGCAGTCCCTTTGGACCGCAAAATCCAGCCACAAGCCCAGCCGCTGTGATCTCAGTCTCGCTAGCATCCATTAGTTCTAGTGCCCCACAAGCATTAGTAGCTTTTGCATCTTGAAGCTCATCGTCCCCACGCACGAAAAACACCACGATTTTTTCGCTCACGCCACCCTTGCCATCATCAAAAAGTCCTTTTTTAATCACGGCTTTTACTAGATAAAACGGATCAACTTTAAAAAATTCAGCCAATTCATCAATGCTAGTGATATTTGGTGTGTGAAACTTGCTCATAGCATTTGCCTCGGGGCGTTCAGCTTTGCACTCACGTTTTTTGCGCACGGCAGCTTCTACATTTGCTGCGTAAGTGCTACTTAGCAAAATGTCATCTTCGCCATTTGGTGCTAGCACCATAAACTCTTTTGACCCAGAGCCGCCAATCGCACCGCTATCAGCGCTCACTGCACGAAAATCAAGTCCCAGCCTAGTAAAAATCCGCTCATAAGTAGCGTGCATATTAAGAAACTCACGGCGCAAATCATCTTCGCTAGAATGAAAGCTATAAGCATCTTTCATCACAAACTCACGCCCTCTCATAAGCCCAAAGCGTGGTCTTGCTTCATCACGGAATTTTAGATTTATTTGATATAGATTTAGTGGTAATTGCTTGTAGCTTGTGACCCTGCCACGCACCATATTTACGACACTTTCTTCATTTGTAGGGCTTAAAACAAACTCTCCATTTTTTCTATCATTTAGGCGCAAAAGCTCTTTGCCAAATTTATTCCAGCGCCCACTTTCTTTCCAAAATTCACTTGGCGTCATATAGCTAAATCGCACTTCACAAGCACCGGCTTTATTCATCTCTTCACGCACGACAGCAGCGATTTTATCAAGCATTTTTAGCCCCAAAGGCAAAAAGTCATAAAGCCCAGTGCCAAGCTGAGAGATAAATCCAGCCCGTATCAAAAGCGCATGACTTGGCAAAACCGCATCTTTTGGCGCCTCTTTTAAAGTAGGTATAAACATCTTAGAAAATTTCATTTTACTATCCTTATTTAAAACTGAATTTTATAAAATTCAGAAAATTCAGCTTTGAATTTTCTGAAAATTTAGAAAATTCAAAGCAGCACCAATGTTTTTAGAAAATTCAAAACGACAGCTGAATTTTTTAGAAAATTCAAAAACAACAGCAGCCTTTGAATTTTCTAAAAAATTCGCCGCAGTGCTTGAATTTTCTAAAAAATTCAGAAAATTCAAAACCGCCGCAGTGTTTTCAGAAAATTCAGAAAATTCAGAAAATTCAGAAAATTCAG
>CALEHZ010000376.1 GCA_937875715.1 uncultured Campylobacter sp.
ACTTTTTGAATTTTATGAATTTTTTGAAATTCCAAAAAATTCAGCTTTGAATTTTATAATTTTATAAAATTCATTTTTCACTTCTGTGAAAATACTTTACTTATAAGGGGCTTTGGATGAAATGTGGTCTAAGAAATAATCTTGAAGCAACTGCCAAATCAATAAAAACAGGTGAGCTAATGGATCACACACTAAATTCTACTGCTAATCTTGGCTCTGTTTTGGATATGGATTCTTTACAAGAGTTTGAGCAAAGTAAAATTGTTCACAAAAGCAATGCATATTATTCCCGCAAAAGAATAATTTTTTAATTCCAGTCTTGCGTTTTTAAACGTTAAAACTTCTATTTAGAAGGAAATTTTATGTTAAATAGTCTTTATTCTGGTAATCGTTTAAGAGTCGATTTTTCAGGTGTTGAAAAACAAATTGAAATTCCTAATTTACTTCAACTTCAAAAAAAGAGTTTTGAGCATTTTTTAGATATAAATAATCAAAAAATTGAAAGTGGTATAGAAAAGGTTTTTAAATCAATTTTTCCTATCCATGATGCACAAAATCGTTTGAGCTTGGAATATTTAGGATCTGAGCTTAGTGAGCCTAAATACACAGTTAGAGAGTGTATGGAAAGAGGTCTTACTTATGCAGTAAATTTAAAAATAAAAATTCGCCTTATTGTTTATAACCGTGATGAGAAAACAGGCGAAAAAATAAGTGTAAAAGATACAAAAGACCAAGAGATTTTTGTGCGTGACATTCCACTAATGACAGATCGCGTGAGCTTTGTTATTAACGGTGTTGAGCGCGTAGTTGTAAATCAACTTCACAGAAGTCCTGGTGTAATTTTTAAAGAAGAAGAAAGCCCGACTGTGACTAACCGCATGATTTATACAGCACAAATTATCCCAGATCGTGGCTCATGGCTATATTTTGAGTATGATACAAAAGATGTACTTTATGTGCGTATAAACAAACGCCGCAAAGTGCCAATTACCGTGCTTTTTAGAGCACTTGGATATAAAAAACAAGATATAGTAAAATTATTTTATCCTATAATAAATCTAAAAATTAAGAAAAACAAGGTTTTAGCGCCTTTTGTTGTTGACGATTATACAAATAAAATTGATTATGACCTAAAAGACGAAAAAGGCAATGTGGTTTTAGAAGCTGGTAAGCGTCTAAGCAAAGCTAAAGCTGAAAAGCTAATTAGCGATGGATTAAAATTCGTTGAATATCCACTAGAAGTGCTTTTAAGCCGTTATTTAGCAAGTCCTGTTTATGATAAAAATACAGGCGAGGTGCTTTATGATACGCTCACTCAGCTTGATGAGAATAAAATTGCTAAAATTTTAGATTCTCAAACTAGCATTGATATAGCAAACGACAGGGCAGCTGGCGTTGATACTGCAATAATCAACTCATTTTTACAAGATGCAGAAACTCTAAAATTACTTCGCCAAAGCGAAAATATTGATGATGAAAATGATTTAGCAGCTATTAGAATTTACAAGGTTATGCGTCCTGGCGAACCAGTAACTAAAGAGGCAGCAAAAGCTTTTGTAAATGATCTTTTCTTTAATCCAGAGCGCTATGATTTAACTAGCGTTGGTCGTATGAAAATGAATCATAAATTAGGGCTTAATGTGCCAGAATATGTAAGTGTTTTAACACGTGAAGATATGGTAAAAACTGCTAAATATCTAATTCGTGTAAAAAATAATGATGGTGTTATTGATGATCGTGATCACCTTGGAAATCGTAGAATTCGCTCTATTGGCGAACTTTTAGCAAATGAGCTTCACCTTGGCTTTGTGAAAATGCAAAAAGCAATAAAAGATAAATTTACTAGCCTTAGCACAAATCTTGATGAGCTTATGCCTTATGATTTGGTTAATCCAAAGATGATAACTACTACTATTATGGAATTCTTTACAGGTGGCGAGCTAAGTCAATTTATGGATCAAACAAATCCACTTAGTGAGATCACTCACAAACGCCGCCTTTCAGCACTTGGTGAAGGTGGTTTAGTTAAAGAGCGCGCTGGATTTGAGGTTCGTGATGTTCACCCAACTCACTATGGTCGTATTTGTCCAGTTGAAACACCAGAAGGACAAAACATCGGTCTAATCAATACCTTAGCAACTTATGCCAAAGTAAATGATATGGGCTTTGTTGAGGCTCCATATAAGAAAGTAGTAAATGGCAAAGTAACCGATGAAGTAGTATATCTTACAGCTACGCAAGAAGAAGGACATTTCATAGCACCAGCTTCAACTGCGCTTGATAGCAAAGGCGTGATAAAAGATGATTTGATCGAAACCCGCAGAAACGGCGAAATTCTCTTTGCTAAGCGTGAAGATGTAAGCTTAATAGATCTTTGTAATGGCATGGTAATGGGCGTAGCAGCGTCTTTGATACCATTTTTGGAGCACGACGAAGCAAAAAGAACACTAATGGGCTCAAACATGCAACGCCAAGCTGTGCCTTTAATAGAAAATTCAGCCCCAATTGTAGGAACTGGAATGGAGAGCATAGTAGCCCGTGATGCATGGGAAAGCATAAAAGCTACTCGTTCAGGTGTAGTAGAAAAGGTAGATAATAAAAATATTTTTGTTTTAGGCGAGGATGAAAATGGTCCATATATAGATCAATATAGTATGGAAAAAAATCTACGCACAAACCAAAATACAGCCTTTGGGCAAAGACCTATTGTCCGCAAAGGCGATAAGGTAAAAGCAGGGCAAATCATCGCTGATGGTCCAAGCATGGATAATGGCGAGCTAGCAATCGGCAAAAATGCGCTAATTGCTTTCATGCCGTGGAATGGATATAACTACGAAGATGCGATAGTAATCAGTGAAAAGATGATCAGAGAAGATGCCTTTACTAGCGTTCATATCTATGAAAAAGAAATTGAAGCTCGTGAGCTAAAAGATGGCGTAGAAGAGATTACAAGAGATATTCCAAATGTAAAAGAAGATGAGCTAACTCATCTTGATGAAAGCGGTATCGTAAAAATCGGCACAAAGATTAAGCCTGGTATGATTTTAGTAGGTAAAGTATCGCCAAAAGGCGAAGTAAAACCTACGCCAGAAGAGCGTTTGCTTCGTGCGATTTTTGGCGAAAAAGCTGGGCATGTGGTGAATAAATCGCTTTATGCTGGTGCGTCTATGGAAGGTGTGGTAATTGATGTTAAAATTTTCACTAAAAAAGGCTATGAGCGTGATGCAAGGTCAGTTCAAGCTTATGAAAATGAAAAAATAATTTTAGAAAAAGAACACCACGACAGACTTGTAATGCTAGATAAAGAAGAGATGCTAAAAATCAATTCTATCTTGCTAAAAAATCCACTTGAAAAAGCGGTTAAAATCGGCAAAACTAGCTACAAAAAAGGTGAATTTTTAAAAGAGATTGATTTAGAAAATTCAAATAATTTTGCTAATAGATTTGCTATAAATAATTTCGTGGATAATCATTTTGCTAAAAAAGTAAAAGAAGAGTATGAAAAGCTTAAAAAATACGTCCAAGATGAAAAGAAAAAGCTTAGAGAAGAGCATTTAGCAAAAATTGATATTATTGAAAAAGATGATATTTTGCCAAGTGGCGTTGTAAAAGTTGTAAAAGTATATATCGCTACTAAGCGTAAATTAAAAGTGGGTGATAAAATGTCTGGTCGCCACGGAAATAAGGGTATCGTATCAAATATCGTCCCAGAAGTAGATATGCCGTATTTAAAAGATGGTCGCACGGTAGATATCGTGCTAAATCCACTTGGTGTTCCAAGTCGTATGAATATCGGTCAAATTCTAGAAAGCCACCTTGGACTTGTAGGTATGCGCCTTGGCGAACAAATTCAAGAGATTTTTGAAGCAAAGAAAAAAGATTGGATAAAAGACCTTCGCTCAAAGATGATTGAAATTGCCGATGTTTCAAAGCTAATGAACGCTAAAAAAACCCTTGAAGCCCTTAGTGATGATGAGCTTATAGACTACGCAAGAGACTGGGCAAAAGGCGTAAAATTCGCTACGCCTGTGTTTGATGGTGTAAAAGTAAGTGAATTTTCTAAACTTTTTGAAATGGCAAAAATTGATAGTGATGGTAAAACTGAGCTTTATGATGGACGCACTGGTTCAAAAATGGCAGAGCGCGTTCATGTAGGCTGTATGTATATGCTAAAACTTCACCACTTAGTAGATGAAAAAGTTCATGCTAGAAGCACAGGACCTTACTCACTTGTTACACAACAGCCAGTAGGTGGTAAGGCACTAAGCGGTGGTCAACGCTTTGGAGAGATGGAAGTTTGGGCGCTTGAAGCATACGGCGCAGCTCATACGCTAAGAGAAATGCTAACAATCAAATCAGATGATGTTGAAGGTAGGCTAAGTGCATATAAGGCAATAAGCCGTGGCGAGAATATCCCACAAACTGGAATTCCAGAGACTTTCTTTGTTTTAACAAACGAGCTAAAATCTTTGGCTTTGGATATTAAGATTTATGGCGAGGATAATGAAAATGAATAAAGAATTAAAACTAATTGAGATAAAAGAAGACGCACGTCCAAGAGACTTTGAAGCGTTTGAGCTAGGACTTGCAAGCCCTGATGAGATAAAAAAATGGAGTCATGGCGAGGTTAAAAAGCCAGAAACTATCAATTATCGCTCATTAAAGCCAGAAGTAGATGGATTATTTTGTGCTAGAATTTTTGGTCCAATTCGTGATTATGAGTGTATGTGTGGTAAATACAAAAAAATGCGTGATAAAGGCAAAGTGTGCGAAAAATGTCATGTTGAAGTAGCAAGCTCAAAAGTTCGCCGCTCACGCATGGGGCATATTGAGCTAGTTACGCCTGTTGCGCATATTTGGTATGTGAATTCTCTACCAAGCCGTATAGGCACCTTGCTTGGCATAAAAATGAAAGATTTAGAGCGTGTATTATACTACGAAGCTTATATCGTTGATCAGCCAGGCGATGCGTATTATGACAATGAAAACTCTAAAAAAGTTGAAAAATACGATGTTTTAAACGAAGAACAATATTTAGCACTAGAGCAAAGATACGAAGATAGTGGATTTAGCGCTAGAATGGGTGGCGAAGTAATTCGTGATTTATTAAGTGAACTAAATTTGATTAAAATTCTAACTGAATTAAAAGCAGAAGTTGAAGCTACTAGCTCAGATGTAAAGAAAAAATCATTAGTTAAACGCTTAAAAGTAGTTGAGAGCTTTTTAAATAGTGGAAATCGCCCTGAGTGGATGATGATTACAGTGCTGCCAGTGCTGCCGCCAGATCTTCGTCCGCTTGTAAATCTTGATGGTGGAAAGTTTGCTGTTAGTGATGTAAATGACCTTTATCGCCGTGTAATAAACAGAAATACACGTTTAAAAAGACTTTTAGAGCTTGACGCACCTGAGATTATTATTCGCAATGAAAAGCGTATGCTACAAGAATCAGTTGATGCGCTATTTGATAATGGCAGAAGAGCAAATGCTGTAAAAGGCGCAAATAAACGCCCACTAAAATCATTAAGCGAGATTATCAAAGGTAAGCAAGGTCGCTTCCGCCAAAACTTGCTTGGTAAGCGTGTGGATTTCTCTGGTCGTTCTGTTATCGTGGTAGGTCCTCGCCTTGCTATGGATGAGTGTGGCTTGCCAAAGAAAATGGCGCTAGAACTATTTAAACCACATCTTTTAGCACGCCTTGAAGAAAAGGGCTATGCTACCACTGTAAAACAAGCCAAAAAAATGATAGATGAGCGCACAAATGAAGTTTGGGAATGCCTTGAAGAGGTGGTAAAAGACCATCCAGTGCTACTAAACCGCGCACCTACACTACACAAAATGTCTATTCAAGCATTTCACCCAGTGCTAATTGAGGGTGAGGCTATTCAGCTTCATCCACTAGTTTGTGCTGGATTTAACGCTGACTTTGATGGTGACCAAATGGCTGTGCATGTGCCTTTAAGCCAAGAAGCAATTGCTGAGTGTAATATCTTAATGCTAAGTTCTATGAATATTCTTTTGCCAGCATCTGGTAAGGCTGTAACTGTGCCTAGCCAAGATATGGTTTTAGGAATTTATTATTTAAGCTTAGAAAAAGACAATGCAAAAGGTGAAAATAAAATTTTTGCTAGTGTTGATGAAGTTCGCATAGCAGAAGAAGCACATTTGCTTGATTTACACGCTAGAATTAAGACTATAATTGATCAACGCCCAGTTGTAACTACTGCTGGTAGGCTAATTATTCGCTCAATTCTGCCTGATATGGGTGAAAACTCAGTTCCTGAAAATATGTGGAATAAGGTGCTTAAAAAAGGTGATATAGCAAATCTAGTAAATTATGTATATAAAAATGGCGGTCTTGGCGTAACTGCGACCTTCCTTGATGCTATTAAAAATCTTGGATTTAGATATGCGACAAAGGCTGGAATTTCTATTGCTATTACTGATATTATCGTGCCTGATAGCAAGTATAAATTTGTTGATGAGGCAAAGAAAAAAGTTCTAAGCTTACAAAAAGAATATGATGCAGGTCTGCTTGATGATAAAACAAGGGCAAACCTAGTAATTGATACTTGGGCAAATACCGCAAAAGCTGTTCAAGCGGACATGATGAAGCATGTAATTGCTGATAAAAATGGCTTTAACTCAATTTATATGATGGCTGATTCTGGTGCTCGTGGTAGCGCTGGGCAAATCAGTCAATTAGCTGGTATGAGAGGACTTGTAACAAAATCATCTGGTAATAAATCAGCTGCCGGTGCACAAATCATCGATGTTCCAATTACCTCAAACTTCCGTGATGGTCTAAGCGTTTTAGAATACTTCCTTTCTACATACGGAGCTAGAAAGGGTCTAACGGATACTGCGCTTAAAACAGCAAACGCTGGATATCTAACAAGAAAGCTAATCGATGTAGCCCAAAATGTAAAAGTATCAATGGAAGATTGCGGCACGCATGAAGGTGTAGAAGTTACAGAGCTAAAAATAGGTGAAGAGCTAGTTGAGAGCTTAGAAGATAGAATTTTTGGTCGTGTTTTAAGCGATGATGTAATTGATCCAATTACAAATGAAGTTTTATTTACAGAAGGCACATTAATTACCGAACAAAGTGCTAGAATAATCAGTGATGCAGGTATCAAAGCAGTTTCAATTCGCACACCAATTACTTGTAAAGCTGGCAAAGGCGTTTGTTCAAAATGTTATGGCGTAAATCTTGGCGAGGGCAAATTAGTCCGCCCTGGCGAAGCAGTAGGAATTATCGCAGCGCAGTCAATCGGCGAACCAGGAACGCAGCTAACACTAAGAACAATTAACTCAGGTGCTGCTGCTACAAACTTCCAGCAAGATTATCAAGTAATAGCTAAAAAAGAAGGCTTTATTCGCTATTATAACCTTGAAATTGATGAGAGTAATTATGTAATTAGCCGTAGAAATGCTGCTATTTTGCTAGTTGAACCAAAGGTAAAAGCGCCTTTTGATGGTGTAATTGACATCGAAGATGCTCACGAAGACCGCACTATTATAGTAAAAGGCAAAAATGATGAGTTCCGCTATACATTTAGAAAGCGCAATCTAGCTGGTTCAAACGAGCTAGCAGGCGTAAGCGGCATGGTAGAGGGCAAATACTACCTACCTTATGCAAAAGGCGATAAAGTAAAAGAAAATGAAAGTATCGTTGAAATCGTGCGTGAAGACTGGAGTGTGCCAAACCGCATACCATTTGCTAGTGAAATAAAAGTAGCAGATGGCGACCCTGTCACTCAAACAATCAAAGCAAGCGCTGAGGGCACTTTAAAATATTATATTTTAAAAGGCGATTATTTAGAGCGTATTAAAAATATCAAAAAGGGCTACAAAGTAGAAGAAAAAGGTCTATTTGTCGTAGTTGCTGATGAAGATGATAGAGAAGCAGCTCGTCACTACATTCCACGCCAATCTGTGATAAATCTAGCAGATAGCAGCAAAGTGGCAAATAACGATATAATCGCCAAACCAAAAAATGAAGACAAGCTAGTAATCGCTCAATGGGATCCGCACTCAACAGCATTTAGAGCAAGTGAAAGTGGTAAGGTAAGCTTTGAGTTTATTAGCTCTGAAGACTATGAAATCGTGCCAAAAGATGTAAAATCAAGCGATCCAAGAGCAAGTTTGATTAAAGACATTACAGATGCTCCAACTGCTACAAAAATCCGTGTGAGCGCAAACGCTCAAGAACTAGCAGACGCAGATAATGATGAAGGCAAGCTTGTGATGACTTCTAGTTCTCTACTTCGCACTATGCAAGTAACAGGGCTAAAAGATAGAGATTATCGTGCTCCAGCAGCAGTTGTGATCAGTGTAGGCTCAAAAAGCGTAAAATACCCAGTTGAAAAAGACGATATTATCGCAGTTCGCCCAGGTCAAGAGATCAAAAAAGGTGATGTGATTTTTAGTCGTCCAAAAGCGGTAGCTACCTCAAAAGACATTACAGCAGGTCTACCAAAGGTAAGTGAGCTATTTGAAGCTAGAAAGCCAAAAGATACTGCCTATATCGCTGAAATCGATGGTGTAATCGAAATAGACACTCGCCTAAAAAGTAAAACTCGCATCATAATTACCGCAAGTGACGGCACTAGCGTGGATTATAATATAGAAAAATCACGTCAAATTCTAGTTCGTGATGGCGAGTTTGTGCACGTTGGCGAAAAGCTAACTGATGGCGATATTTCAAGCCACGATGTGCTTCGAATTTTGGGTGAAAAAGAGCTGCATGCTTATTTGATTAAAGGAATTCAAGATGTGTATCGCTCAGAGGGCGTTATCATCAGTGATAAGCACATTGAAGTTATTATTTCGCAAATGCTTCGTCAAGTAAAAATCGTAGATAGTGGCGATACTCACTTTATCGTGGGTGACATGATAAGTCGCAGAAAATTCAGGCTTGAAAATGAAAAAATTCTACGACTTGGTGGCGAGCCAGCTATCGCTGAGCCGATTTTACTAGGTGTGACTCGTGCTGCGATTGGCTCAGACTCTGTTATCTCAGCAGCATCTTTCCAAGAAACTACAAAGGTGCTTACAGAAGCAAGTATCGCCAGCAAGCGTGATAATCTAGAAGATCTAAAAGAAAATGTAATTTTGGGTCGCATGATTCCTGTTGGCACTGGTCTATACAAAGACGAAGATATTAAGCTTAAAGCAAGCGAATAGTTCTTTGCTTTTTGCTAGTGAATTTTATAACTTTTGAATTTTATAAAATTCACTAGCTTGAATTTTATGACTTTTGAATTTTATAAAATTCAAAAGTTTACTATTAGTTTCATTTGCCATTAAGCATCTTGGCATAATAGTAAAAGTGGGATTTATCCCTACTTTTTGCTATTATGCCCAAAAATCTTATTTTGTAATCTTTCTAAAAACATCGCTACATGGTATCCATCGCAGACTGCGTGATGGACTTGCAAGAC
>CALEHZ010000377.1 GCA_937875715.1 uncultured Campylobacter sp.
GGATTTGATTGACATTAGCAAAACCACAAGTGTAAAAATCGAGCTTTATGGCAGCCTTAGCCTTACAGGTCATGGACACTTAACCGACAAGGCTGTGATTTGGGGGCTTAGCAATGTAAAGCCGATTGATTTAAATAATGCCAAAAAGGCAGAAATTCAAAAAGATGTTTTTGAAGATAAAATGCTAAATCTAGGCGGCAAGAAAAAAATTCCTTTTGTTTATGAGCAAAATTTAATTTTTAAAAAGGAATTTTTGCCGCTGCATGAAAATGGCGTAAAATTCTATGCTTACAATGGCGATGAGCTCATTAAAGAAGCTACTTTTTATTCAATCGGTGGCGGCTATATAAAAGACGAGGATGAGCTAAAAAATAGCGCCAAAAATAGCGAAAAAAGCGTAGGATTTGAGATAAATAGCGCAAAAGATGCGCTAAGAATCTGTGAAAAAGAAAATATAAATCTAGCCCAGCTTGCACTAAAATATGAAATGCAATTTGCTCCAAAAGATGAAATAAAGGCGTATTTAAGGCAAATCTGGCAAGTAATGCAAGAGGTGTATGAAAGTGGCTTAAACTCTACTGAGAAGGTCTTGCCAGGACCACTCAAGCTAAAAAGGCGCACACATAGCCTAAAAGAGATGGTTAGAGCCACTTATAATCCGCTTGGAATTTTAGACTACATTTCGCTTTATGCTATTGCGATAGCAGAAGAAAACGCAAGCGGCGCAAGAGTAGTAACTGCGCCTACAAATGGAGCTTGTGCTGTGGTGCCTGCTGTGATGCTGTATCTAAAAAATCACAGCAGCTATTTTTATGATGAAACTGCGGTAGATTTTTTGCTAGTTTGTACGCTAATTGGCAGTCTTTACAAAAAAAATGCCTCAATAAGTGGCGCAGAAGCTGGCTGTCAAGCAGAAATCGGCTCGGCTAGTTCTATGGCAGCAGCTGCGATGGCGACTTGTCTTGGCGGCAATGCACTTTGTGCTTGTAGTGCTGCTGAGACTGCTATGGAGCATCATTTAGGGCTTACTTGTGATCCAGTGGCTGGTCTGGTTCAAATACCTTGTATCGAAAGAAACGCCTTTGGCGCAATAAAAGCAATAATGGCGGCCAGAATGGCACTAAGAAGACACGGCAAACAAACAGTAAGCCTAGATGAAGTAATCACCACGATGTATGAAACCGGCAAGGATATGAATAGCAAATACAGAGAAACATCTCTTGGCGGCCTTAGCAAAAATGTGCATTGCTGATTTAACTTTTAGAATTTTATAAAAAGCTTGAATTTTCTGGCTTTTAAGAACTGCATGCTTTTTGAATTTTATAAAATTCACTTTATAAAATTCAAATAAAAAATACCCCCACGCCCCCAAAAAATACAGAAAATTCGCTATAATGTGAGAGAAAAAATTCAAAGGAAATTCAATGAAATACGGCGAAGAAATCATCGCAAAGTTTGATGTAAAAAAAGATTTAGAGCTGTGGGAAAATACCTGTAAATACGACTATTTCGTGGATATCACGCTGCCTGAGCTTACTTGTCTTTGTCCGCGTTCAGGATATCCTGACTTTGCTAGCGTAAAAATCAGCTATGTGCCTGATAAAAAGGTGGTAGAACTAAAAGCAATAAAGCTATACATAAACTCATTTAGAGACCGCCATATAAGCCACGAGAGCATCGCTAGTGAGATTTTTGATGTGCTTTGGCAGGCTTTAAAACCAAAGTATTTGGAGCTAAAAGCTGATTTTAACCCACGAGGCAATGTGCATACCAAAATCCGCTTAAACTCAAATCAAGCAGGGCTTACAAACTATGAAATAAAGGTCGCTAGATGATAAATCCTGTTTTGATCGAACACATTTTTAAAGCAGCTAGCATAAGCCGCTGGAACGACTATCCAAAAATGGTGGATTTAAACGAGCTTGATAAACAAGCACATAAGTTTATAATTGCTTATTTTTTGGCTAAGCTTGAAGGCGATGTGAGTGTAAAAACGCTCATTGAATACGGCGTATTTGAGTTTTTAAGCCGTGTGGTGGTGACTGACATTCGCCCAGATGTCTTTCATCATATCCAAAAAAACAAGGCCAGCGAGCTAAATGCGTGGATAAAAATCCAGCTAGAAAATGTAGTAAATGATGAAAATAGCGCATTTAAAGAGAGATTTGATGAATATTTTGCTAATCCACACGCAAATGAGAAAATTCGCCTGATTTTAAAGGCGGCTAGCTATCTAGCTACAAAGTGGGAGTTTGGCATTGTCTATCAAACAAGCCAGTTTCTAAGCGACATTGAAGAGCTAAAAGCAAAGGTAGAAGAAGAAAAAGAAGATTATTACGGGCTTGATTCTTTTGCGCTTTTAGAGCGTTCTAGCAAACTTATGAAGCTTATTGATTTAGGCGGCAGACTGCGTTTTCAAAGGCGATGGGCTCAAACGCAGCGAATTCCACAAACAAATGTGCTAGGACACATGCTTGTAGTGGCGATTTTTTCATACTTTTTTAGCATTGAGGTAGGTGCGTGCGATAAAAGGCTAGAAAATAACTTTTTTTGTGCTTTGTTTCATGATTTGCCAGAGACTTTGACCCGTGATATCATAAGTCCTGTAAAATACGGCGTGCGTGGGCTAAATGATATTATCGCTGAGTATGAAATGCGGCTTATTGATGAGAAAATATTGCCACTTGTGCCAGCAAAGATTAGAGCTGAGTTTGCCTATATTTTAGGCGTGCGAAAGGATGAAAACGGCAAGCTTATCAAAGATGAGTTTGAAAACCGCTGCTTAAATCGCCCATTAAATGACGGCGGCGAGCCAATGGCGATTAGTGCTTCGCTTGGCAGCTACAATAGCGATGAATACGGCGCAATTGATGGCAAGGCACTTAAGTTTTGCGATAGATTTGCAGCTTTGGTAGAAGCTGGGATTTCTATGAGCTATGGCGTATCAACAAGAGAGCTAAAAGATGGCTTTGAAGGGCTTTGCAAGAAGTTTGAAGATTTGCCAAAATGCGAGGGTGTGGACTTTTTAGTAGCGTGTAATGCTTTTAGAGTTCATTTTAAGGTGTGAAAAGCTGAATTTTATAAAAAGCTGAATTTTATAAAGGAGAGAATATGAAATTTTATAAGTTTAATTCTAGTGGCAATGATTTTGTCTTTGTTTTGGCTAGCAAAAACGCATTAAATGGCGATTTTAGTGAGTTAGCAAGGCAGATTTGTGATAGACACTCTGGCATTGGCAGCGACGGCTTTGTAGCTATTATTAAAGGCGATGAGAAAAATCACATTATTTGGCGATTTTACAACTGCGATGGCAGCGAGGCGCACATGTGTGGAAATGCTAGTCGTGCGGCTGCCTTTTTTGCCGCACAGCTTGGGCTAGTGGATGCTAGCGATACCATCTTTTTGCACACTTTAGCTGGCGTCATCGAAGCACAAGTAAGAAAAATCTCTAAAGTAATGCCAAACATGCAAAACGCTGATTTTGGCAGCACTGCAAGTGTGTCTGTGCGACTAAGCGAGCCAAAAAAGCTAAGCGAGCCTTTTAGCGAGGCTGGATATTTGTGGCATTTTTATGATACTGGCGTGCCGCATTTAGTTACTTTTATAGATGATATAAACGCTGCTGATATGGATTTAGCAAAGGATTTAAGGGCAAAATACAACGCAAATGTGAATTTCGCTCAAATAATAGATGGAGAAATTTTTGTGCGAACCTTTGAGCGTGGCGTAGAGGCTGAGACGCTAGCATGTGGGACTGGAATGTGTGCTTGTGCGCTTGCATATCGCATCCATGCGCCTATTGATTCTGGGGTAAAAACTAGAATTCGTCCAAAAAGTAATGATGAAATTTTAGTGTATTTTCAAGGCGCAAATCTGTATTTTGAAGGTATTGTAAATAGCGTATTTAGCACAGAAATTAGCATTTTAAACTGCGGCAAAATCGTAGGTTTTGACATTTCTGGCTTTTAAAATAAGTTGAATTTTATAAATTTCATAAAATTCACTTTGTTTTGCTATGAGATTGCCACGATTTTTACTTCGTAAAAATCTCTGGGTGACGGGCGAAGGCAATGACGAAAGTGGAAAATTTTATAAAATCTCTCTTTGCCCTTTGGCGTTTGCTGGGCCTAAAACGCCGTTTTGCTCTAGTTGTTCGATGATGTTTGCAGCGCGGTTGTAGCCTATGGTTAAGCGGCGCTGTAAGTAGCTAATTGAGGTTTTTTTCTCAGCCAAAATCACCTCTTTTGCCTGTTCGTATAACTCGTCTAGCTCGCCTACGCTGCTAGAGCTGCCAGAGCTGCTGCTGCTTTCGTCTTTGATAAAGCTCTCGTCGTATTCTGGCTCGCCTTGTTCTTTTAAAAACTCCACGATTTTTTCTATTTCACCCTCGCTGGCAAATGGTGCGTGAAGTCTTACAAGTCCTGGGCTGCCTGGCGGCGTAAAGAGCATGTCGCCACGCCCCAGTAAGCTCTCAGCGCCTAACTGGTCTAAAATCACCTTGCTATCTATCTTTTGTCCTACTCTGTAGCTTATGCGGCTTGGCAGGTTTGCTTTGATTAGTCCGGTTACTACATCTACGCTAGGGCGCTGCGTGGCGATGATGAGGTGGATGCCGCTGGCACGGGCTTTTTGGGCGATTCTGGCGATTGAGATTTCTACTTCTTTGCCAGCTGTCATCATAAGATCTGCTAACTCGTCAATTATAACCACAATAAAAGGAAAAGTCTGCCCGCCGATTGCTTTCATTTTTTCATTGTAGCTTTCTATGTTTTTGCTGTGAGTAGCAGCCATGAGCGTGTAGCGGCGATCCATTTCTACTACTAGATTTGCTAGCACGGTTACTGCTTTTTTTGGCTCAGTTATGACAGGTGTGAGCAGGTGGGGAATGTCATTATACATAGAAAACTCAAGTATTTTGGGATCTACCATCACTAGCTTTAGTGTCTTTGGGCTATTGCGATAAAGCAAGCTTAAAATCATAGAGTTTATTCCTACGCTTTTACCACTGCCAGTGGTGCCTGCGATTAGCAGATGCGGCAGCTTTTTAAGGTCAGTTATAAATGGGTCGCCCACGATGTCCTTGCCTAGCGCCATGGTTAGCTCACTTTTTGAGTTTGTAAAAAGCTCGCTTTCTAGGATTTCACGCAAATAAATCGTTTGAATCTCGCTATTTGGGATCTCAATTCCCACTACATCTTTGCCAGGAATCGGCGCTTGGATGCGAATAGTCTGTGCTTTTAGCGCCATTGCTAGATCATCTTGTAGATTTAGGATTTTTCGCACTGGCACGCTAGCAGCTGGCTTGAACTCAAAGGTCGTCACCACAGGCCCTGAATATGTGCGAATCACATCGCCTTCAATCTTAAACTTACGAAGCTTATCAAGCAAATCAGCAATTTTTCTATCAATTTCAGCTTCGCTTACGCCTTTGGCTTTTTTTGGTGCTGGGGTCAAAAACTCTAAACTAGGCAGCTTAAAATCGCGTGGCTTTTCTTGTTTGCCTTTTTCTATTTGGGCTAGGATTTCTTTGTTTTCAGCTACTTCGCTTAGGATTTCTACGCCTGTGGCTGTGATTTTTGGGCTGTTTGAATTTTGCTCACGCCCCGCTGGGTCTGAATTTTCTGAAATTTGTTCTGAATTTTCTAAACTTGAATTTTCAGAAAATTCACTTTGTGAAATTTTCGCAATTTCATAAAATTCATCGTCTGAATTTTTTGCTTCGCAACCCGTTGGGTCTGAATTTTCTGACTTTGAATTTTTTGAATTTTCTGAATTTTTTGAAACTGCTTTTGGTGCTTGTTTTGGGCTTTGTTTTGGTGCTGGTTTTGAAGGTAAATTTTTTATGACAAAGGCTTTTAAAACT